>CAMWWR010000205.1 GCA_947178045.1 uncultured Clostridia bacterium | reverse complement strand
TTTGCAGAAAGAACAGTTCCTTCCGACCCGAAATATAAAATGGGGAAACTCAAGTACCCAATTTTTTAAAGAAAGCGCTCTCATCAGCATTTTCCCAATCTGACCTTATAAAAAAATATCATTTTGGGATTTTTCATAATGCCAACATTGCGATATGATAGCTGCGACAGGAAGGGGGAATTTTTTCTATGAAAGATAAAACAAAGAAAAGTGCTGCCGTCACCATAACCGGCTCGTTTGTTACTCTGGCCGGCCTGGCTGCCGCCGCCATCGGCTATCATCAGAACGCGGGGGATAAGATCACGGAACAGGACGTTCTTATTTTCGGCGGATTTTTTCTGATCATTATCGGGCTTGTGCTGTTTGCAAACGGCATGCTCCGCCTGTTCTCAAAAAAAGCGCCGGCGGAATACAGCAGCGCCGAACGTACCAGGCGGCTCGCCTTCGCGGCCCTTCTTGCGGCGCTCGCGTACATCGGCTTCCAGTACTTCCGCTTTGACCTGACGGTTGGAGGCGAAAGAACAGCGTTCCACCTGGGCAATACCTTCGTTGTTCTCGCCGCGCTGCTGCTTGGCGGCGTCTGGGGCGGAATGGCAGGCGCGCTGGGGCTGACGCTTGCAGACTTCTCCTCCGGGTATGCGACGAGCGCTCCGAAAACCTTTTTTCTGAAGCTCTGCATCGGCCTGGTCGCGCACACGCTGTGCCATCTGAGCCGCGCGCACGGCGCAAAAAAGATCATGCGCATCACCGCGGCCGCCTCCGTCTGCGGACTGGCGTTCAATATCATCGCCGATCCGCTTGTCGGCTATTTTTACAAGCAATACCTGTTCGGGCTCCCGCAGGATATCGCAAGTACGCTCGCCAGGCTGGCCTCACTGACAACAGGCGTCAACGCCGTCCTCTCCGCCATCCTTGCCGTCGTGCTCTACACTGCTCTCCGCCCGGCTCTGGAAAAGTCAGGCCTGTTTTTCCGGCTGGATAAGGAGAAATGAGAATGAAGGTTCAGAAAAGTGAGATGGAACATAAAACACAGGAAAAAATCGCCGTTGTCAACGACCTGTCCGGATGCGGCCGCTGCTCTCTCACGGTCGCCCTGCCGGTTATTTCTGCGCTTGGCCTTCAGTGCTGTCCGCTGCCGACCGCTATTCTTTCCAATCACACCGGCTATCCGAGCTTTTTCTTCGACGACTACACCGACCGCATGCCGGAATACATCGCCCGTTGGAAGGCACTCGGCTTCCGTTTTGACGGCATCCTGACGGGCTTTCTCGGCTCGGCGGCCCAGATCGGGATCGTGGAACAATTTATCCGCGATTTCCGTCAGGCCCCGCAGCAGTCAGACGGGCCGGACAGACGCGCCGTCGTTGTCATCGACCCGGTCATGGGCGATCACGGCAGAGCCTATTCGACCTTTACGCCGGAGCTCTGCGGCCGGATGAAGCAGCTGGCCGCCCTCGCCGATGTGCTCACACCAAATGTGACAGAGGCCTGCATCCTCACGGACACGCCCTGGCAGCCGCATTTCACTCGCGCCGAGCTTGACCGGCTGCTCGGCCGGCTTGCCTCGCTCTGCCGCGGCAGAATCGTCATCACCGGGGCCGACGCAGGTTCCTTCCTGTACAACATTGTTTTTGATCCGGCCGCCGGCGAGTCTCTGTATTTGAAGAAAAAACGGGTCGCCGCCGAGCGCAGCGGAACCGGCGATCTGTTTGCGTCCATTGTCGCCGCAAACGTTGTAAAGGGACTTTCTCTCGGCGAAGCCGTGCGCAGAGCCGCGGATTTCACCAGTCTCTGCCTGATCGAGACGGAGCGCCTTCACACGCCCGCTACGGACGGCGTGACATTCGAACCGCTGCTGAAAAAGCTGCTGCGGGCCTGAGCGGCCCGCTCAGTGCTCTTCCTCCCCGCAGAAAAACGCGACGGCGATCGCCCCCGGTCCGGCGTGGGTTCCGATCGTCCCGCCGACCGTTGTGATATCCAGCCGCTCGACATTCTCCTTCCAGAGCGCCTCGCTGTCATGGATATATTTTCTGAGCAGCTCGTCGCTCAGTCCCGTATACCCGAGAAAATACGGCATGGAAAAATCGATTCCGCCCGCCTGTTGGATCCGCTCTACAAGCAGGTTGTTGCCCTGTCTGGAGCCGCGCGCCTTTCCGAGGATCACCACCTCGCCGTCCTCCACCGCGACGACCGGCTTGATCGAGAGCAGGCCCCCGGCAAATGCCGCAAGTTTGGAAACCCTGCCGCCCTTTTTCAGATATTCCAGAGTGTTCAGCAGCGCCACAAGGCGTATTCTCTTCTTTGCGTGCTCCAGCTTCTCCGCAATATTTTCCGCTTTTGTTCCCTGCTCCCTCAGCCGCAGCGCATATTCCACGAGCGCCCGCTCGCCGACCGTGACATTTTCGCTGTCTACGACAAATACGCTGCCCTCGAATTCCTGCGCCGCAGCAACGGCACTCTGCCAGGTACCGGAAAGCTTTGACGACATCGTGACCGCCACAACCTGCTCGCCGGCCTCCACGGCCTGCCGGAACGCCTCCTCAAAGGCGTACGGCGTGATCTGGCTCGTGTGCGGCAGCTCGCCGCTCTCCACCAGCCTTTCATAAAACTCCCTGTGGGACAGGTCCTCTCCGTCCCGGAATTCCTCTTCTCCGAATGTTATCGTCATCGGCAGGATGGTCAGGCCCTCCCTCGCCGCAGCGTCCATGTCGGACGCGGAATCCGTAATAATCCGAACTTTTGTTTCACTCATTTATTTCCTTCCTTCCCTGCTGTCAGGCAGTTACCGTTCAATTCTCGACCTCCCCGCAGCAAAATGTCAAATATCATTGTCCGTCTGCACTTACACACGGAACGGAAAAATCTTGCAGCCCGGTCAGGGAAACGCTGATTAAATCAGCGCTTCCTCAGACCATAGACAAAACAGCCGTTTTGGTATATAATAGTTTTCAATAGACCACTGTCCCGCACAGGGCACAAATACCGCAGGAATGTACTTCCCGCGACACTTATAAGGAGAATGAGAGGAATTATGGCTGAGAAAATAGAAAATCAAACCTTTGATGAGGAGCGCGCGTTATACCACCTTGAAAATGCCGAGGTAATCGGCTGTACCTTCGCAGGGCCGGCGGACGGAGAATCCGCCCTGAAGGAGGCGCGCAACGTCACGGTGAGCGGCTGCAGCTTTTCGCTGCGCTATCCGCTCTGGCACACACATGTCTTCCGCCTCCGCGACACCACGATGGACACTCTGACCCGCGCCTCGCTCTGGTATTCCACGCAGGGCAGCATCGAGGACTGCCGTATCGACGGCATCAAGTGCCTGCGCGAGTGCGAGGACATCACCATGAAGAACTGCACGGTAAATTCTCCGGAATTCGGCTGGCGCAGCCGCCGTCTCACCTTTACGGACTGCGAAATGGAATCGGAATATTTCCTTTTCGAAGCCAGGGATGTGACCATCGACCATCTGAAAATGAAGGGGAAATATTCCTTTCAGTACATAGAGAACATGCACATCGATCACTCGGTGCTCGACACAAAGGACGCCTTCTGGCACAGCAAAAATGTCACCGTTGAAAACAGCACTGTCAAGGGAGAATACCTCGGCTGGTATTCCGAAGGGCTCACTCTGATCAACTGCCACATTATCGGGACACAGCCTCTGTGCTACTGCACCGGTCTCACGCTCGTCAACTGCACCATGGAGGGCACCGACCTTTCCTTCGAGTATTCAGATGTCAGCGCGGATATCCGCGGAGAGATCCTCTCCGTCAAAAATCCGAAATCGGGCCGGATCACCGCGGACAAAATCGGCGAGATCATTCTCGAGGATTCCATTGTGGAAAATCACTGTGAAATCCTGGAAAACGCTGATTAAATCGTTTCCTTCGCCGGATTTGTGCCGCGAAGCGGCATATTCCCCGGCAAATCCGTAAGCCCCTGAAAGAGACTTTGCATCTCGCCGAAGGCGTCAGAGCGGACCTCATCCGCACAAATACAGAATAACGGAGGTATTGTTTGATGGGAGAAAAAGACAGCGATTTTTTATTGCCGCTCGGCGAGGACTCATTGCCTTTTCTGAGCGCCATCGTGGAAGGAATGCCGGGAGGCTTTCTTGTCTACCGCGCGGACGGCAACGAGGAGATTCTTCATATCAACAAGGCCGTCCTCCGCATTTTCGGCTGCGATACCATCCGTGAATTCAGAGAGCTGACCGGATATACCTTTCCGGGAATGGTTCATCCCGACGACATCGAGGAAGTCGAAAAAAGTATCCGTGAGCAGATCGCAGGCAGCATATATGATCTGGATTACGTCGAATACCGGATCCGGCAAAAGGACGGCACGACGCGCTGGATCGAGGATTACGGGCATTTTGTACGTTCCCCGATCTACGGCGATATTTTCTATGTATTTCTCGAGGATGCAACGGAGCGGATGAAAAGGAGAATGTCCCAGCTCGAGGAGATCAACAGGGAGCTGATGAACGCCTACACGATGGAAAAGCAGTACCGGAAGGCGATCCTCTATGACGCGCTCTATTTCTTCGAGGTAAATCTGAGCGCGGACAAATTCATCACGCCGATCACACAGACCGTGGCAGAGGAGGGCTTCGGCCTGTTCCATAATGAGCTGCTGACAGGCGATATGCCATTTTCCAGCTTTGTGGATATCTGCGCCGATCAAAAAGCTCCCGACGAG
>CAMWWR010000204.1 GCA_947178045.1 uncultured Clostridia bacterium | reverse complement strand
GTCTGTAAACTGGGCGGAGTACTTCAGCGCGAAGGACAGCGTGGATGGCGAGCTCGATATGACGAAGGCAACGTACACCGTATCGGATAAGGCAGACTTTACGACGCCGGGCTCCTACGGCGACGCAGTGGAGTGCAAGATCTCCGATGCAGCGGGCAATGTGGGCAGCAAGAAGATCCGCGTGACGGTCTACAACGCAAACAACACAACGGCGCCGGTAATCGCTCCGAAGGAGACGCTTCCGACCGTTGCTCTGGATACCGATACATCCACGATCAACTGGAAGGATTTCATCGATTCCGCGGTGGATACGGACGGCCTTGATGTGAGCGGCACCATCACCGCCGATCTCTCCGAGCTGGATACGACGACGGCAGGCGTTTACAATGTAGCTCTGACCGTGACAGACTATGCGGGCAACACGGGCAGCGTGACCATAGCGGTTGAGGTAGCGGCAGCCCAGTAAGGTTTTCTGCGGCAGAGAAAACAGAAAAGGCAGATTGCTCGAGAAGGCAGGGGACTACGGTTTTCCTGCCTTCCCTTCTCTATAAGCTATGAAATGCGGCAGGTCAGGTAGTGAAGGAGCCGTCCGGCTCCTATATCGAAAGGAAATCACCTATGAAAGACAGGAAAAAGAAAGGGAAGATCCGTATCATTGCGGTGGTTGTGCTCATTGCGCTCATAGCAGTTATCCTTATCCTTTCCGGAGGGGATAAGAGCATTTACGCGACCTCGGCAGGCTCCGAGACGATCTACGAGTCGAGCTACGAGAGCTACCTGAAGAGCAATGGATACGGCGGAACACTGTCGGGCAGGACAGTGGAGGTCGATTTGAGCCGTTACACGGCGTCCCAGGACTGCGAGGTCACGGTCGGCCTCGAGGGTGTTATGACGGGGGATACGGGGCAGATCACATGGGAATTTGATGTGGAGGAGACGGGCTTTTATAATCTGGAGCTCGGCTATATCGCGCTTCCGGGAACGACCTCGGATATCCAGAGAAAGATACTGATCGACGGCGGGCTTCCGTACGAGGATCTTTCCCGCGTCGTGATCAAGAGATGGTGGTCCGACGAGGCGATCAAGGTTAAGAATGACAATGAGATCCGGCCGGGCGCTTATGAGGTATATCATAATACGATCTGGTATGTGGAGGATTACAACAGGCGGAACAACGAGCCGCTGATCTTCTTCCTCACGGCGGGAAAGCACACGATCACCTTTGAGGTGACGAAGGAGCCGCTGGAATACACCTCCCTGCGTTTTACGGCAGCGCCGGAAGCCGGGAGCTACACGGAGGAAATAGCGAAGCTGAAGGCGCAGTACCCGGTATACGGAGGGGAAAACGTCATCTGTCAGGCGGAGCGCGTGACGGACAGCACGAAGGCGATCTACAAGAGCTCCACCGCCATCAACATTCAGAAAAACTATTCGGATACGCTCCTTGAGCCGTACCATCCGTACTATATTGTGTACAATACGATCGGTGCGTCGAGCTGGAACTCGCCGGGCGAGTCCATCACCTGGAAGGTGGAGGCTCCGGAGGCGGGGCTGTATGAGCTGACCGTCAAGGGCAGACAGAATCTGAACCGCGGCGTTACAAGCTATCGCAGGCTGTACGTTAACGGGGAAGTACCGTACAGAGAAGTAAACAGCGTTGCGTTCAATTACAGCAGCGACATGAATATGTACACCGTTACCGACGAGGCGGGAGAGCCTTATCTGTTCTACCTGAACAAGGGGGAGAACACGATCACTCTGGAGTGCGTGATGGGACCGATGGGCGGCATCATCAGCCAGATCGAGGAGAGTCTCTCCGTGCTGAACGAGACCTATCTCTCGGTTATTCAGCTGACCGGCCAGGCGCCGAACAAATTTATCGACTATGAGATCAACAAAAAGCTTCCGAGCTTCGTCACCAATCTGGAGCAGGAGAGCAAGAATCTCTATGATGCGATCGACGCGATCGTTGCCATCACGGGAGAGAAGGGCGAGAATACCAGCCTCCTTGAGAAAATGGCGATGGAGGCGGAGTGGCTGGCCGAGGATCCGGAGAGCGTTATCGAGGAGCTGAATCAGTTCAAAAACAATATTTCGGCGATTGCGACCTGGCTCGTGAACGTTGCCGACATGCCGCTCGAGGTGGACAGCATCATTCTCTCGGGACCGGACAGTAAGCTGCCGGCCGCAAAGCACGGCTTTTTCAAGGGCGCGGCAAACAGCGTGGTAAGGTTCTTTGCGACCTTCTTCTACAGCACGCGCCAGATTACGGAGGAGAGTGTGTCGTGCGACAATTCCATCAAGGTGTGGATGGCGTCGTTCGGGCGTGAGCAGGCGCAGATTATCCAGAACCAGATCGACGAGACCTTTACGCCGGAGCATGATATTTCCGTCAACCTCCAGCTGATTCCGGTCGATGTCGTACTGCGTGCGGCACTTGCCGGAAACGGTCCGGATGTCGTGATCGGGCTCGGGCAGGGCACGCTGCAGGATTTTGCAATGCGTAACGCGGTTTCGGATCTTTCCACCCTGCCGGGCTACGAGGAGGTGGCGGGACGCTTTTACAAGAGCACGCTGGATTCCGCGAGCTTCCAGGGCGGCGTATACGGCATCCCGGAGCAGGCGAATTTCATGATGGTATTCGCGCGGACGGACATTCTCGAAAAGCTCGGGCTTGAGATTCCGCAGACCTGGACGGAGTTCGTGGAAATGATTCCGGTGCTCCAGAAAAATAATTACAACGCCTATATTCCGAATGTACAGCAGAATGGCGGATACATCAACCTGTTTTTCTCGATGATATTCCAGAAGGGCGGAAACGCTTACGGCGGCGAGGGCAAGGATTACGGCATTGTCAGCGCGCTGGAGTCGGACGAGGCGATGGAGGCGTTTAAGAGCATTACCGATTTTTATACCGGCTACGGCCTGGAGGTTCAGGTGGACTTCACGAACCGTTTCCGCACTGGCGAGGTGCCGATCGGCGTCATTACCTACAATACCTTCAACCAGCTTGAAATCTTCGCTCCGGAGATCAAGGGGCGCTGGACCTTTGCGCCGATGATCGGTACGGAAAAAGAGGACGGGACGATCGACCACAGCTTCGTTGTGGATACCGTGTCCTCCGTTATCATGGCGCAGAGCAAAAAGCAGGCTGCGGCATGGGAATTTGTCAAATGGTGGACGGGAACCGAGGCGCAGCTCTCCTTCGCGAATTCCCTCGAGGCCCTGATGGGCACGGCGGCGAGATATTCGGCGGCCGATCCGGAGGTGCTGCGGCAGCTTCCGTGGAGCAATGCGGAGCTTTCCTCCCTGCTCGCTCAGTTCGAGGCGACCATCGGCATCGAGGCGGTGCCGGGCAACTATATGACAACGCGTATGGTACAGTACGCATTCAACGATGTGGTGGCGAAGAATGCCAATCCGCGTGAGACCTTGTATCTGAATATCAAGTCGATCAACGAGGAGCTGACAAGAAAGCGCCAGGAGCTGCATCTGAGCTATCTGGAATAGGAAGGAGGGACAATCGTGGGAAAGCAGAAAAAATCTCCGGCGGGGAAATTGTCCCCGGCGGGGAAATCGACCCAGGCAGGAGCATTGTCCCCTGCGATGGAAGCGTCCGTGCAGGAGAAATTATTGCAGAACAAAAAGTTCTCCACTATATGGAAAAAGCACAAATATAAATATCTGATGATCGCGCCTTTTGCAATCATATTTATTGTTTTCACATTTTTGCCGGTCGTGATCTCAATCATACTCTCCCTCACCTCTTTTGATATGGTGAGTGCGCCGGAATTTACCGGCTTTGCGAACTATGTCAAGCTGATCGTGTACGACCCGATCTTTTTGACAGCGGTGAAGAACACGCTTGTGTTCGCGATCATCACGGGACCGATCAGTTACATTATGTGCTTCCTGTTCGCATGGGTTGTCAACGACCTTCCGCGCATCCCGCGCGCGATCATGACGCTCGTATTTTACGCGCCGTCCATCTCGGGCAACGCGTATCTGGTATGGAAGCTTCTGTTCTCCTCCGATACCTACGGCTGGGAGAACGCGGTGCTGCTCAAGCTCGGAATTTAGAACCAGGCCATTTGGTGGCGGCAGCCCGAGGGCTACATCATGCCGATCCTTATTGTCGTGCAGTTGTGGTTAAGCCTTGGTATCAGCTTCCTGACCTTTATCGCCGGCCTGCAGCACATGGACAACTCGCTCTATGAGGCGGCGGCGGTCGAGGGCATCAAAAACCGCTGGCAGGAGCTTTGGTACATCACCCTGCCGTCCATGAAGCCGCAGCTGATGTTCGGTGCGGTTATGCAGATCACGAGCTCGCTGTCCGTATCGCAGCTTTCCATCGACCTTGTCGGGTTCCCGTCCCCGAATTACGCGGGACATACGATCCTGACGCACCTGCACGACTTCGGTAATGTCCGCTACGAGCTGGGCTACGCATGTACGATCGCCGTGATCCTGTTCTTCATCATGCTGATCTGCAACGTGCTTGTACAGAAGCTGCTGCGGAAACTTGGATAGGAGGCCGCTATGAAATTATTTCGATGGATAAAAAAGAAAATGGTGAGCCGGAAATTCAAGCGAAGGAACCGGAGCCTCGGCGGAGATATTTTTCTCACCGTGATTCTCGGGGCATTCGGAATCTTCAGCCTTTTCCCGCTGCTGTACACGATAACGAGTGCGTTCAAGCCGTTCCGCGAGATCTTTATC
>CAMWWR010000203.1 GCA_947178045.1 uncultured Clostridia bacterium | reverse complement strand
CCATGACAAGCAGCAGAAAAATCCCGAGCCACTGGAACGGCACTGCTGCCAGGACCGATACCATCTCCGCGAACAATATGGCGGAAAACACAAGATCCGTCACCCCGGAAAAAAGCATCTCTATGAGATTTCTCATGAAAACCACCCCATAGCCGTTGATGTTGGCATTCTCATTGATCTTGCGCCTGAGATTGCGTATTTCCGGATTCTCTATTTTGTCATAATCCAGCGAGAGCGTTTTTTTGTAAAATGCCGCCGCCTCGTTATTTTCCAGCAGCTCCCGAGCGGTGTCCGCCATCCTGCCAAGCACCGCCCCGACAATCTGCACAAGGGCGTTGCCCGCGAGCGTGACCGCCACAAGCATGTATAATTCCGCCCTTTCCCTCCTCTCATACAGCGCGGTCACGATCTCCGCGGACATCCAGAGATTAAAGTAAGGGGATATCTGGTAAAATATAATGTTCAAAAAGGTCAGCGGGAAATAGGAAGGATTGTAGGAATGATACCGCCGCAGGGCCTTTTTCGTCGTGGTAAATCGATACATGAATCTGCTCCCTTCTGCGCATTTTCTGCACGCATGCGAACCAGAAATCCAAGGCGCGCCTCAAACCTCTGCTTCTCTGTAATATTGGCTCTGCACCCCGAACATGTGCGCGTACTGTCCACCCTTTTTCATCAGCTCCTCATGGCTGCCGCTCTCCCGGATCACGCCGTCCTCCAGCAGCACGATGCGGTCGCAGAAGCGCGTCGAGGCGAATCGATGGGAAATATAAACCGAGGTCTTGCCCTCCGTCAGCTCCTGATATTTTAAGTACAGATTATTTTCCGCGATCGGGTCCAGTGCCGCCGTCGGTTCATCAAGCACGAGCAGCTTTCCGTCCTTGTATATGGCGCGCGCCAGAACGAGCTTTTGCAGCTCCCCTCCGGAAAAATCCACACCGTCGTCATAAACTCCCTTCATCAGATGGGTGTCCATGCCGTTTGACAGGCTCTCCACCTTCTCATAAATGCCCGCTGCCCTCATGGCCCGCGCCGCGTCCTCTCTCGCCGTCGGCCGGGCAAGGTCGGCGCTCGCCACAAATTCAAACACCGTGAAGGCAAGTGCTCTGATCTCCTGAAAAACCACGGAAATCATGGAATAATATTCCTCAATATTGTATTCTCCGATCCGCTTCCCGCCGACCAGGATCTCCCCCTTTTGCGGCGCATACAGCCCGCACAGAAGCTTGACCAGCGTCGTCTTGCCCGCCCCGTTCATGCCGACCAGAGCCAGCCTCTCGCCTTTCCGGATAGTCAGGCTGACGCCCTTCAATGTGTAATCCTTCGCGCCGTCATACCGATACCAGACGTCCCGGAATTCAACCTCGACCGGGGCGTCGGGAAGCGCACAGCCCTCTCCGTGGTTAAATCGGTCCGGATAGTCAAAAAACACGCGGTAGTAGGCGATCTTGTCGGCGCGCGTATTCAGCTTTGCCACGTCTCCGATGATGCCCTGCAAAAATCCGGCAATCTGCCCAACAAGGCCGAAATAGAAAACGAACTCGCCGACCGTGATTCTTCCCTCCAGCAACGTACCGATCAGCACCAGATATGCCGTGCCGTTCTGCAGAACCGCCAGCAGGGCGGAGAGCACGGCCGCCAGCATGCCGCGCAGGCTGCAGCGCTTATTCCACAGCAGGATATAGCTCTGATAGTCCCGCATCATCTGCTCAAGCCAGCCTGACAGCCCGTACAGCTTAATATCCTTCGCTCTGGAAAAATCTCCCGACAGTCTCTGCAGATAATTCTTTTTCCGTATCTCCTTCTCCCAGCGCGCCTTGTTCTTGTCGTAGTATTTCGGCTGCCAGCGTGTCATAAAATAAGACGCTGCCGAAACGGCGGCCACCACGGCGAATATGATCGGCTCCAATACGAGGAGCAGCGAAGCGTATGATATGATTCCAAAAAAATGGATGAGCGCCTGCGACAGATCCTGCCATACATATTCCATAGCGCCCCTTCCCTGACTGGCATCCTGCCACGCATAGCCCCCGTTCTCTTTGAAATCCTGCTTCTCGGTATTTTCGAAATCGGTCCGGTAATTCTGGAACGCGGCCATCTCCGTCTGATAGACGCAGGTCGGATAATAGCTCCGCGCGTTGCAGCGGCCATCAATAAATTCTTTTAAGATCGACAGCGCTCTGGCGGTAAAAAGGAATCCTGCTGCTACGGCAAAAAGCTCCGAAAGCGTCCCTCCCGCGCCGATGCGGTCAAGCAGCACCTTGGGAAAATATGCCGTCACCAGCGGCAGAATGACCGCCACGGGAACCGATGCGAAAATAAAGAATACAAAGCTTCGATCCAGTTCCCATAGCTTCTTCATCGCCCATATAATGCTGCTGATTCTGGAATATTGGCGCTTTGAAACCGATTTTGAATTGTTTTCATCCTGCGCTTTCTTTGTTCTTTCTTTTTTGTGATATTTTTTCAAGCGGATACCCTCCTTTTCTTCCTTCTTTGTTTCTGCCCTTTTTGCACGCAGGCTGGGCAGGAACTATAAAAATTATTATTTCCTCTTGTCGGATTCAAGTCTAGCACATTCGGGCAAAAAAAAGTGCAGGCTGATACCAAATGTCAATAATTTGATGTCAGCTGCACTTTTCGGGCAGAAGCCCTGCTGTATACAAAGCTCATCTGTGGGCAAAACTTGTCTGTGAACAGAACTCGCTTGCAAAAAAATCCGCTTACAGGCAGAACTTAACTGTGTACAAAACGCATCTGTGGACAAAACTCGCCTGCAGACAAAATTTATTCACGGAATCGAGCAGGGAAGGTTCTTTCTTCCCTGCTCGCCTGCGCGGGGCGCGGGCTCCTTCAGCAGCCCAGCTTCTATTTGCGCCCCTGCGCATTAAAAACGCCGTTCTTACTGCGGCAATAGGATCTCGGTGGAAAACGCTCCGTCCTCGGAAGCCCTCGTCACATACCCGTTATACTTTTTAACAATCGCATCGATACGCGCAAGGCCAAAGCCGTGCCCTTCTCCCTTGCTGGTGCCAAAGCTCCATTTCTTCTTTCCGCCCGCCGTATTCGTCATTGCAAGATACAAATAGCTCCCTTTCATCTCAATATAGATTCGAATCAGCCGCTCCCCGGCCGGCAGCTCCATGCAGGCCTCCATGGCATTGTCCAGCAGATTGCCGATGACAATGCAGAGATCGACCGCCGAGACAGTAAGCGATACGGGAATTTTCGCCTCCGCCTTCACCTGGATCTCCCTCTCTGCGGCGAGCGAAAGCTTGCTGTTTAAGATCGCATCCGCCATGCGGTTCCCGGTCCGGATCACGGTCTCCACATTCGTCAGATCTTCATCGAGCATGTCGAGATATCTGCTGATCTCGTCCAGCTCACCGTGTGCTGCATGCACCTTCATTGTCTGGATATGATGCCGGTAATCATGCCGCCAGCCGCGCATTTTTGTATACATGTTTTCGACCTCGGCATAATATTTTTTCATAATCTCATTTTCAAAGGCGGCGACCCGCTTCTCAATCAATCGGTCAAACAGCATGATTTCCTCCGTAGCTTACAGGGACGGCAGTCCGGCTCCTCCGGCGTTTCGCCTCTGTGACGCCTGTATCGCAGTGCACCGCCGCTTACAAATACCGGATCAGGGCGGCATGCACCGCATCGTACACTCCGCGGCTCAGCGGAACCACATCGCCGTTTGTCATTGTGACGTCCGTGCGCGTGATCTTTTTAACGTGCCGCAGGCCGACCACAAAGGAACGGTGTACCTTGAAAAAGGTCTCGTCGAGCTGCTCCTCAAATTTTCGAAGTGCCATTCTCGTGCGGTAATTCTCCCGCGCGGTGTGGACGATAATATATACATTTTCCGATTCGACATACAGAATATCCGCCAGCGGCACCTTGATGCTGCCGTCCGCCGTGGAAAGCAGCACGGAGCGCTCCCGGTATGCCAGATTATCCGCCGCCCGGTCGAGCACCGGCCCCAGCCTGCCCGCATCGACCGGCTTAATCAGATAATGAAGCGCAGACACGTCAAAGCCGTCGCCGAAATACTCGTAATACCCGGTGATAAAAACGATCTGCACCGCAGAATTTTCGCGCCGTACCTCCCTGGCAAGCTCAATGCCGCTCATCCCCGGCATCTCGACGTCCAGCAGCAAAATATCAAAATCCTTTTCCTCCCCGTAGTCAAAGAAAAATGACTTCGCGTCGGCATACTCCCTGAGCTCGGCCGGATGCCGGTTCTTTTTCGTCCAGGCCGATACGGTCTCAAGAAGGTATCTTCTCTGGGAGGTATCATCGTCACAGACTGCAATCTTTAGCTTCATCGCCGCACTCCTGTTCGCCGTACTCCTGTTCCCTGATTCGCCCCGGCCCTGCTATTCTGCCTTCTCCCACTCGCTCTCCTTAAAGCCAACGCATACCGTCTTTTTCCCGATGAGCAGAGGGCGCTTCACCAGCATGCCGTTCGAGGCCAGAAGCCCGATCATTTCCTCCTCCGTCATATCATCCAGCCTGTCCTTCAAATTCATTTCACGGTAGAGCTGCCCGCTTGTATTAAAAAATTTTCGTACCGGGAGGCCGCTTTGGGCAATCCATGCCCTCAGCTCGTCCGCCGTCGGATTGTTTTCCTTGATGTCCCGGCTCTCACAGGCAATTCCTTTTTCACTGTCTCTTATAAAAATCTGACTCTGCCGACGACTCCTTACGTGTAGA
>CAMWWR010000202.1 GCA_947178045.1 uncultured Clostridia bacterium | reverse complement strand
AGACATGTGCAGGAGGTCGTGGCCGTTGCCTCCTCCTTAAAAAGCTATGCCACGCACACCGACGTCGCCATAGAGCTCGGCGGCGAGGACGCGAAAATCATCTATTTTACCGGCGGCGTCGACCAGCGCATGAACGGGATCTGCGCAGGCGGAACTGGCTCCTTTATCGACCAGATGGCGACCCTGCTGAAAACGGACGCGTCCGGCCTGAACGAATATGCCAGATCCTACCAGGCCATCTACCCGATCGCCGCGCGCTGCGGCGTGTTCGCAAAATCCGATATCCAGCCGCTGATTAACGAGGGTGCGACAAAGCCCGACCTTGCCGCGTCCATTTTTCAGGCGGTCGTCAATCAGACGATCAGCGGGCTGGCCTGCGGCAAGCCGATCCGCGGCAATGTGGCATTTCTCGGCGGCCCGCTGCACTTTCTGCCGGAGCTGAAAAACGCGTTTATCCGCACGCTCGGCCTGGTCGGCGACCAGATCATTGCGCCGGAACATTCCCACCTGTTCGCCGCCATCGGTTCGGCAATGAATTCCGATCCTGCTGTTTCCGTCACTCTCGGCGAGCTCGCCGACCGTCTGAATCACGGCGTAACAATGGAGATGGAGGTCAGCCGCATGGAGCCCTTGTTCGCGGACGAGGCCTCCTACGACGCTTTTACAAAGCGCCACGGCGCACACCGGGTAAAGAGGGGTGACCTGTCCTCCTACCGCGGCAAATGCTTCCTCGGCATCGACGCGGGCTCGACGACAACAAAGGCCGCCCTCGTCGGCGAGGACGGCTCACTGCTCTATTCCTTTTATTCCAACAACAACGGCAGTCCCTTAAAGACGACGATCCGCGCCGTCAAGGAAATCTATTCCCTGCTCCCGGAGGGCGCAAAGATCGTGCGCTCCTGCTCGACCGGCTACGGCGAGGCTCTGATCAAGGCCGCCCTGCTGCTCGATGAGGGCGAGGTGGAGACTGTCGCGCACTATTATGCCGCCGCGTTTTTTGAGCCGGAGGTTGACTGCATCCTCGACATCGGCGGACAGGACATGAAATGCATCAAAATCAAGAACGGCACGGTCGATTCCGTCCAGCTCAACGAGGCCTGCTCCTCGGGCTGCGGCTCGTTCATCGAGACCTTCGCAAAATCCCTGAACTACGAGGTGGCCGATTTTGCCAAAATCGCGCTGTTTGCGAAAAACCCGATTGATCTCGGCTCGCGCTGCACCGTGTTTATGAATTCAAAGGTAAAGCAGGCGCAGAAGGAGGGGGCTACCGTCGCAGACATCTCCGCCGGACTTGCCTACTCCGTTATCAAGAACGCGCTCTACAAGGTAATTAAAATTGCCGACCCGAAGGATCTCGGTAAAAATATCGTCGTGCAGGGCGGCACCTTCTACAATGACGCCGTCCTGAAAAGCTTCGAGGCCATCCTCGGGCGCGACGCGGTGCGCCCGGATATCGCCGGCATTATGGGCGCGTTCGGCGCGGCGCTGATCGCGCGCGAGCACTATTCCGGCGAAGCGACAACGATGCTCTCCATCGGGCAGATCGCTGAGCTGCGCTTTGAGTCCACGATGGCCCGCTGCAAGGGCTGCACGAACAGCTGCCTTCTGACCATCAACAAATTTTCCGGCGGCCGGCAGTATGTGTCGGGCAACCGCTGCGAGCGCGGCATCGGCAAGCAGAAAAACAAGGACAATATCCCGAATCTCTTCGAGTACAAGCTGCACCGCTATTTCGACTACGAGCCGCTCGCGGAAACGGTCGCGACGCGCGGCACGGTCGGCATCCCGCGTGTGCTCAACATGTACGAGAACTACCCGTTCTGGTACACATTTTTTACAAAGCTCGGCTACCGCGTCGTGCTCTCCCCGCTCTCGACGAGAAAGATCTACGAGCTCGGCATCGAGTCCATCCCGAGCGAGTCGGAATGCTATCCGGCAAAGCTCGCGCACGGGCATATTATGTGGCTGCTCTCCCAGGGCGTAAAGTATATTTTTTACCCTTGCATTCCTTACGAGCGCACGGAGGTCGAGGGGGCCGGGAACCACTACAACTGCCCGATCGTGACCTCCTATGGCGAGAATATCAAAAACAATGTCGAGGAGCTGCGCGCGGACGGCATTATCTATCAGAATCCGTTCCTTTCCCTCGAAAATGAGGAGATCGTGACGAACCGCCTCGTCGAGTTCTTCCGCGAGGAAAACAAGCTGCCGGAGGAGGATATCCGTGCCGCGGCCGCAGCCGCATGGACGGAGCTCACTGCCGCCCGCGACGATACGCGCAAAAAGGGCGAAGAGACGCTGACCTGGCTGAAAAATACCGGCAGGCTCGGTATCGTTCTGGCCGGCCGCCCATACCATATCGACCCGGAAATCAACCACGGCATCCCGGAGCTGATCAATTCCTACGGCGCGGCCGTGCTGACCGAGGATTCCATCTCCCATCTCGGGAAGGTGGACCGCCCGATGATCGTCGTCGACCAGTGGATGTACCACTCCCGCCTGTACGCGGCGGCTTCGTTCGTGCGCACGCAGGACAACCTTGAGCTGATCCAGCTCAACTCCTTCGGCTGCGGCCTCGACGCGGTCACAACCGACGGCGTGGCGGATATTCTGAACGCCGCCGGAAAAATATACACGGTGCTGAAGATCGACGAGGTCAACAACCTCGGCGCGGCGCGCATCCGCATCCGCTCCCTGCTCTCCGCCGTGAACGACCGCGCGCGCAAGGGAATCAAGCCGCAGGTGAAATCGTCCGCACACGAGCGCGTGCTTTTTACAAAGGACATGCTCAAGGACTACACGATCCTTGCGCCGCAGATGTCGCCGATCCATTTCCAGTTTCTGGAGCCTGCGCTGCGCGCGACCGGCCTGAACGTTGTCATTCTTCCGAACGACAACAAGAATGCCGTGGACGTCGGATTAAAATATGTCAACAACGACGCGTGCTATCCGTCTTTGATGGTGGTCGGACAGTTTATGGAAGCACTGCTCTCCGGGAAATATGATCTTGACCATACAGCGATCGCGATCACACAGACCGGCGGCGGCTGCCGCGCGACAAACTATATCGGCTTTATCCGCCGCGCCCTGCAGAAGGCCGGCATGGGGCAGATCCCGGTCATTTCGATCAGCTCGATCGCCTCGGAGAAAAACCCGGGCTTCAAGCTGACGCCAGGCCGCTTAAGCCGCGCGATGCAGGCGCTCGTCTACGGCGATGTCTTTATGCGCGTGCTGTACGCGACCAGGCCTTACGAGCTGACACCGGGCTCCGCCAATGCTCTGCACGACGAATGGGCGGAAAAATGTAAAAAATCCATCGCAAACGGGAAGCTTTCCGAATTCAAAAGGAACCTTCGCGGTATTGTCGCCGCCTTTGACGCCCTGCCGCTCAAAGAGGGTCTTGTCAAGCCGAAGGTTGGCGTGGTCGGCGAGATCCTTGTCAAATTCCTGCCTGCCGCAAACAACCATATTGTGGATCTTCTGGAGGCGGAGGGCGCGCAGGCCGTCGTGCCGGATATGCTGGATTTCTTTATGTACGGCTCGCACGACGCCGATTTTAAGGCGAAATATCTCGGCAAGAGCAAAATGAGCGCGAAGATCAACAAAATGGTCATCCGCGTGATGGAATATTACCGAAAGGAAGCAAGACTTGCCCTGCGCGCAAGCAAACGCTTTGAGGAGATGCCGACCATCTATCAGCTCGCCGACTTCGCCTCGCCGATCGTCTCCACCGGCAATCAGACCGGCGAGGGCTGGTTTTTGACCGGCGAGATGGTTGAGCTCATCCACAGCGGCGTAACCAATATCGTCTGCACGCAGCCGTTCGCCTGCCTGCCGAACCACATTGTCGGCAAGGGCGTAATCAAGGAGCTGCGCCGCCGCTACCCGGAATCAAATATTGTGGCTGTCGACTACGATCCGGGCGCAAGCGAGGTGAACCAGCTGAACCGCATCAAGCTGATGCTCTCGACCGCGAACAAGAACCTTAAGGAGTCCGCAGACGGAAAGGCGGCCGGCGAGGTGCAGGCCGCACTGGCCGAGGCTGCCGGAGCGAGAATATAAGACAGCTCTATGAAAGCACATTTTCTGCTCGTTTCAAAACGCTTATCATCAGAAAATGACGCCGGATAAAATCGACCGGGAGGCAGACTGCTTTTTTACCAGCAGTCTGCCTCCTGTCATTTCCCGTATTTTCTTTATGCCTGCAGATCCAGATTGGCACCGGCCGCCGGCCGCTTCCTGGCAGATGCTCTGTCCTGACCGCCGCCCTTGACTGCTTCAATGATTTCCTGAATCTCCGTATGGTTGAAATAGACCGTACCATCCTTCGATGCGGCTGTCTTTTCATCAAAAAGCTGCTTCACCCGGTTCGGAACAGGAATCCTCTCCTCCGCTTCCCGTCCCTTTTTTTCTGATTTTTCCCTTGATTCCGCTGTCTTTTCCAGCGTTGTCTTTAATTCCTCCCGCTTTTCTTCCGTCTTTTTCCTTGTTTCTTCAATCAGCTTTTCGGCGTTTTCCTGCCGTTCCTTCCGAAGCTTTTTATTTAGCTTATCATCGCGCACCGTGTATGCAAAATGATAGTATTTTCCGTTTTCATCAATATACCAGTGGCTGGTTCGCTCCACACAGCCGCCCAGCGCATTGTAATAGGCGTCGGCGGTCTTTTCCGCACGCTCGATGTCCTTCATCCTCTGAATATATTCTTTTTCAAACTCCGGGTCATTC
>CAMWWR010000201.1 GCA_947178045.1 uncultured Clostridia bacterium | reverse complement strand
GAGGAAGAAAGGCCTGCATTTCCGGCTGACAACCGGGGAATCGGCGTGGTGGAGATTATTTTGATTCTGGTTATTCTTATAGGCCTTGTGCTGTTGTTTCAGACGCAGATTAAAAGTATTGTGACGAACGCGCTGAATGATATCAGCAGCGGTGCCGGAAAGATAAAAATCTGAGGAGACGCTGATGAAAGCGTTTCCTGCGCCGGATTTACGCCGCTTTTTTGGATCAAGACGCGGGAGCACGGGCCGGTCTGCGGTACTGCGGTGAGGAGGTGCAGTTAATGAGAAAGAAGGGCAAAAGGAGCGGCCCTGAAAGGACAGGAGGAGTGATCACGGTATTTTTCAGTTTGTCCCTGCTGCTCATCATAGTGCTTTTGTCAACTTTGCTGGAGGCTGCGCGCATTGGCGCATGCCGGGGAATTGCGGAGCGGATTATGGCGGGGAGCGTCAAGTCTCTGCTGGGAAGCTATTCCCTGCCGCTCTATGAAAATTATCATATTTTCGGGCGCTGTTCCGAGGGGATTGGAAGCGGGGATAAAGGCGTGCTGGAGGGCGAGCTGGAATGGTTTCTCCGCCAGAATACCGGAGGACAATCGTGGCTCGATCCGTCCTTTGAAAATATAAAAATCAACTCGGTTACTACCCTGACAGAGGATGGAGGGGCCGCCTTCTATGAGCAGGCGGTACAGTATGCAAAATATCAGGCGGCAGGCGATCTGGCAAAGTGGCTTTTTTCCTCGGCCGGACAACTGGAGGAAGCGCAGCAGGTCGGCCTTGTGCTTCAGAAAACGATGAGGGCGCAGCAGGGAGCGGCAAAGGTAGAACAGACTCTTCTGGAGCTTTTGGAATGCGTCGACGGCTTTGAGGCCGACGGCAGCTGCGTTCTGCAGAATATTATCGGGCAGCCTAAGATGAAAGGGGCCTTTATAAAAAAGATCATACCGGAAAGCCCGGTGCAGGACAGGCTGATTCCGGGGAACAGCAAACTGTTTCGAGCACAGTGGTGGCATTACTGCATACCGTCAAGAATGCTTCGGGATGCGTTGAACAGCAGGTTTGAGATAGAAAGAGCAGAGGAGGAGCTGCAGCAGCTGCAGGAGAAATATCTGAAGATCAAGGGGCTGGAAGAAGAGAACGAAAAGGAGCTTTTGAGTGAGATGGAGGTGCAGTCCAGCATAATATCCGGGGCGCGGGGTATGTACTACGGCCTTCTCTCATCCCTCCTGTCGGAGGTTCAAAGCTGCCGGCAAAAATCAGAGCGGGCGGTAGAACTGATTGATCGACTGCGTGAGGAGCGGGATGCCGCGCGAAAGCAATTACAGGAATATGCGGAGGAGCTGGAGCGTGACAGGGCGGGGCTGCCGGATGAAATCTACATAGAATTGAAGGAGGAGAATGAGGAGCTGCTCGCACAGCTGAGCAGGGAAAACCGTGCAGGTTTCCTTACGGATATCGCAGGAATGCGGAGTGCACTGCTGTACAATGCGGAGATATTCAGGAATGCCGAGAGCAGAATCGCGGCGCTGTGTGGAGCGCCCATCGGTCCCGTACAGGAATGCGAAGCACAGCTGAAGTCGCTGGAAAGCGTGTTTCAAAGACTTCAGCCGGAGAGGCTTGTGTTCGCCTATGAGGACATTGTACTTTCGGGAGGAAGCGGTTCAATCACCGGAACAATTTATCAGCTTGTGCGATACGGTCTGGCAGGGCTGGTACTGGAGGATTCGCAAAGTACTTCAAAGGGGTGCATCAGTGCAGTTGACCTGCCGTCGGCGGACGCTGCGCACAGGCGGGGGAGCTGGCTCGGATTTTCATTCTCCGAATTGTTTGACGGGCGGGATGACGTCATGTTCCTGCTGGAGCAGGCAGGGCTTTCAGGGGCCTTAAGCACAGGACTGGAGAGACTCCTTGAGCAGGCGCTGTTTCTTGGATATCTGGATGCTCATTTTGCGGACTATATAAGCGAGCAGAACGCAGGGGGACAGAAGAAGGATCAGCAGAGCAAAAGTACATCAGCCGCGCAGGGATATACGGTATCGGGGCGGGAGACCGTTGAAGGGCTTGCGTATCAGCTGGAATATATTATATTCGGCGAGACATGCGATGCAGATAATCTGTCGGCCGCCATCACCCGCATTTTCTTTATTCGCTATGCAATGAATATGCTGGCACTGTATTCCAGCCGGGAATGCCGGCTCCAGATGAAGCAGGCAGCTACGGCGATGGTCGGCTTTACGGGAATCGGCGCGCTGGTACTGTTGACGGAGCTGCTGATCGGAATGCTCTGGGCTGCGGAATGCGCCGTTGTGGAGACGGCCTGTCTGGTAAGAGGAGGGGAGACGGAATTTTTTGTACAGCGCGGCAGACAGGCTGTCAGCTTCGGAGAGCTTACCGCTTTTTCAAAAAATCTGATCGGGCAAAAGACGGCCGCAATGTCCGAAAGGAAGCCAGCAGGAGTAATGAAAAGCTATCGGGAATATTTGTATCTGTTTTTGATCCTGAAGGAAAAGGAAGCCAGGACGCTGGCGGCGATGGACGTGGTACAGCAGGCGATCCGGCTGAAATATGACGACGGCTTCCGGCTGAAGGACTGCATTTACGGAGTTCTCGCAAGCGCTGATGTGGTGGTGCCGTGCCGCTTTCTTCGAGCCGCCGGGATATCCCTGCCGGACGGAATAAAAAATACATGCCGGTATGGTGCTTCATATTGACGGAGAATTTCGGCAGGCTGCGGACAGAGGTCTGTTCTTTTCAAAAATAAAAACTTGAATTCTCTCCAGAAAGCCAAAGATAAACACGAAAAGAACAGACCTCTGTCCGCAGCAGGAGGTGAGAAAAATGCGGCAGAGAAGGATCAGAGGATCGCTGACCGTGGAGGCGGCGCTGCTGCTTCCGGCGGCCATGAGCGTTATCCTGTTTTTTCTGTATCTGTTTCAAATACTGTGGGCGGAGCAGCAGCTTTCCTATGCCGGGCTTGAGGCATTGCAAACAGTTTCCGACTGCGGATATTTGCTGAAATATGCCGGTGCAGAGCTGGAAAGAGCGGAGAACGGCTCTGAGGAATATGAGGCTGTGACAGAAATTGCAGAGGAGGTGCTGCGGGAGGCGGGAAGCGGCGTGTGGTTTCAGAACTCGCTGCGGCGAAATCTGCCTGCCGGCGGACTTGTCGAAAAAATTGTGGAAAGCGGGCTGAGGGGAATTTCCTTCCGGGGCTCGGATGTTTATGCGGAGGATGAAATGGCTGTGCTCTGCATCGCCTGTCAGATCAGATTCCCTGTTTTTCGCGGGCTTCTGCCCGCCGTAACCCTTGAAAAAAGATTTCTGCTGCGGAGCTTCTCGGGAGATGGAGAGCTGGAGCTTTCGGAAGAGGAAACGCAGGAGGAATCAGAGGAGGGCCGTGTCTATGTAACGGAAACAGGAACAGTGTACCATAAAAGCAGGAATTGTACATACATCAAGCTGAGCCTGGAGCAGAAACCGTTCGACAGCATCGGACAGAGCAGAAATGCCAGCGGAGGGAAATATTATCCATGCACTTCCTGTATAAAGGAGGAGAGCAACCTGACCGTTGTCTGGGTCACAAGGACGGGGACGCATTACCATGCGGGAAAGGAATGCAGCAAAATCAAGCGCAGTGTGAGGGAAATTACGATGTCGGAGGCGGAAAAATACAGACCGTGCAGCAGGTGTGCAGCCAGCGGATAGCGCAAAGGGGGCGCGGCAAGGAGGAGACACGATGGTGGAGCAGATCATCTCACTTTTACTTCTGGCAGGCTTTTGTCTGCCGGATATACGAAAAAAGCAATTAAGCACCAGAGGGCTGATCTGTGCGCTGCTTGTCGCGCTGGTCTTTCGGTTTGCGGAAGGAAAGCTTTGGACTGGGCTGGCAGGCGGCGCGGAGGGAGGCGTGCTGATGCTTGTCAGCAGATTGTCGGGAGGAAGATTTGGTATGGGAGATGCGGTCCTTCTTGCGGCAACCGGGCTTGTGCTTGGAATCAGGAGGAATACAGAGCTCTTTTTGACAGCCCTGCTGCTCAGTGCAGTATGTGCGGCAGGGCTGCTTGTTTTCCGGCGCGGAGGAAGGCATTATGAAATGCCATTCGTACCCTTTCTTACGGCGGCGCAGGCGTTGCTTTTGCTCGGAGGTGTGTCATGAAAAGGCAGAGAGGGAGCATTACGGTGGAGGCGGCATTTTTACTGCTGTTTCTTATGCTGCTGCTTGTATTTGTGCTGTGGCTGGCGTTGTATCTGCATGACAGACTTGTGATTGAAAATGCAGTACAACGACTGTACGGCAAGGCTGAGGATTATATGATCTACGGAACAGAGCCATACAGCGGATATTTGTCGAAACGGGCGATGACGGACCGCGGACTGCTTTATGCGGTCGCCTCCTCCCGGACAAAGGCGGAGAGAATGGAGGAGTGGCTGTATAATGAGCTGGGAGACCGGCTGTTTTTGTTTCGGCCGGAGGGGGCAGAGGTGAAGAAGACCGGCTGCTATATGGAGGTGGAAGCAGTTTTTTGCTGCCGTCGGCCGCCGCTGTTTTCCTGGATTATTCCGGAAAAAATCTGCGAGGTAACCTGGAAAAAATCCGTATTGTTTACAGTCAGGGAGGAACTGACACGCGCGGCGAGCGTCCTGCTTCGAAGCCGCTGAATACAGGAAAGCCTCGGGGCAGCTGGATGCGGGGAAGCTTCGAAGCCGCTGAACGCAGGAGAGACTCGGGGC
>CAMWWR010000200.1 GCA_947178045.1 uncultured Clostridia bacterium | reverse complement strand
GCGCGCGGCGTAATCCGCCGTCTCGTCCCCGTGCAACTGGATCAGATCGATGCACCCGCTCCCGGCAAGCCTCTCAACGCTCTCCTCCGGTTCGTTCACAAACACGCCGACCGCCAGAATCTCCGGTCTGAGCTTCCGTTTAAGTTCTGCCGCCATCTCCGCCGAGATTTTCCGCTTTGTCCCGGCAAAGACAAAGCCGGCAAAATCCGGAAGCAGGCGGTTGACCAGCTCGATATCCTCCGGACGCTTCAGGCCGCATATTTTAATTTTGCACTCTGCTGTCAATCCTGATTCCTCCATGGCTCCTGCGACGGCGGTGCACCGGGCGCTTCCGATCCTGCCGCAGCTTTTCTGTGGTGCGCCGGACACTTTCAAGTTTTCGTCGCTCCCCGCGAGGGGGCGTGGATTGCTCTTGCACTTGTGGCGCGCCGGACACTTCCAATCCCTCCGCGCTTCCCTTACATCTCTTCCTGTCGGCTCTTTTCGCCGGAGTCCCGGAGCGCAGCAAGCGCGGCTTTTTTATCCGGACTTCGCATCAGCGTCTCCCCGATAAGCACGCCGTTCACTCCCGCCTCCCGCAGCCGCGCAATGTCCTGCGCGTCCCGTATGCCGCTCTCCGCCACAAACAGAATATCCTCCGGCACAAGCCGGCGCAGACGCGCGCTCGTCGACAGATCAACCTCAAAGGTCTTTAAATTTCGATTATTCACGCCGAGCACCCGTGCGCCCGCGCGCACCGCCGCCTCCACCTCAGCCTCGTCGTGCGTTTCCACGAGCGCCGTCAGACCGAGGCTGCTACAGAGGGATAGATAATCCCTCAGCTCCCCCGCATCCAGCACCGCGCAGATCAGCAGCACCGCATCAGCGCCCATCACCTTCGCCTGATAGATCATATACGGGTCGATCGTAAAATCCTTGCGCAGCATCGGCAGCCCGACCGCTCCGCGGATCTCCCGGAAATAGTCGTCGCTCCCGAGAAAATAATCCGTCTCCGTCAGCACGGACAGGCAGTCCGCCCCCGCAGCCTCATAGTCCTGTGCGATCTGCAGGTAAGGAAAATCCTCCGCGATCACACCCTTTGACGGCGACGCCTTTTTCACCTCGCAGATAAAGCGGAGTTCGCCGCCCCGGAGCGTTTTCTCAAACAGAAACTCCTCCCTGCCGGACGCTCTGTCTCGAGCAGCTTCAAACCGCTGCCTGCTTCCGCCAGTTTGCTCCTCTCCCGGACATCGCTTTTTCTGCCTGCACAGCTCCTCCGCCTGCCGCCGCAGCTCCTCCGGCGGCAGCACGGCCTTCTGCGCCGCAATCCGCCGCCTTGTCGCCTCCACCAAAACATCCAATATCATCCGCCGTCCGCGCCTCCTGCCTTCAAAATCATCCGTCCTGCTTTTCAGCCCTCCTGGTTCGTCAGCTCGACAAACTTCTCAAGCTGCTCCTTCGCCTTTCCGCTGTCCAGCATTTCCTCCGCGATCTCTACCGCCTCGCGCAGCGATATGTCCTCGCGCACCATATAGATGCAGGCCGCTGCGTTGATGACCACAGCGTCGCGCTTCGGCCCCTTCTCGCCGTCCAGAATGGCGCGCGTGATGGCCGCATTCTCCTGCGGGTCTCCGCCGGTCAGATCCTCCTTTGCACACCTTGTCAGCCCGATATCCTCCGGCTGAAGCACGAAGGAATGTGTTTTCTTGTCGCGCACCTCACAGCAGAAGGTCGGCGCGCTCAGTGAAATCTCATCCAGCCCGTCGTGCCCGTGCACGACAATCGCACGCTTTACCCCGAGCCGGAGCAGCACCTCCGCCAGCGGCTCAACCAGTTCCTCGTCATACACGCCCATCAGCTCGAAATTAGCTCCCGCCGGATTGGCAAGCGGCCCGAGAATGTTGAAGATCGTCCGGATGCCGAGCTCCCTGCGCACCGGGGCAACATAGCGCATCGCGCTGTGGTAGGTCTGTGCGAACATAAAGCAGAGCCCGATCTTCTCAAGAATTTCCGCACTCCGGATCGGACTGATTTCAATGTTCACGCCGAGCGCCTCGAGCACATCCGCCGCGCCGCATTTGCTTGATACGGAGCGGTTGCCGTGCTTTGCCACCGGAATGCCGGCTGCCGAAACGACAAAGCCCGCCGTCGTGGAAATATTAAACGTGTTTGCCTCGTCACCGCCCGTGCCGACGATCTCGAGCACATCCATATTGTGCAGCAGCTTTAAGCCGTGCCGGCGCATTCCCGCGGCGCTCGCAGCAATTTCCTCGATCGTCTCCCCCTTCATCCGGAGCGCGGTGAGATACGCGCCGATATGAATCTGCGACGCCTCCCCTCCCATGATCTCATCCATGACCTGCTCCGCCATCTCATAGCTCAGATTCTCCCGGTTTACCAGCTTATA
Source organism: uncultured Clostridia bacterium (assembly GCA_947178045.1). Classification (GTDB taxonomy): domain Bacteria; phylum Bacillota; class Clostridia; order Lachnospirales; family Lachnospiraceae; genus RGIG4057. The sequence continues at coordinate 2,366 of CAMWWR010000200.1, read as the reverse complement.
AATCGCCTCTTTAATCATATTTCCTCCATCCTTTCCAACATCTTTTCTTTTTGGCTCTATGCTTTTAATTATTGGTTCTGTATCTTCCGCTCTTTTGCTCCGCGGTCTTTTATTGTGCCTTTGGACTTTTTACCTGCCGCTCCCCGAGCTTCATCGCCCAGTCCACGAAATTCTCCAGCATCCGCATTCCCTCCGGCGTCAGCACCGATTCCGGGTGGAACTGTACGCCGCAGACCGGATGCTCGCGGTGCTCGACCGCCATGATCTCCCCGTCTTCCGCCCGGGCTATCACCCGAAGGCAGCCCGGCATCGTGACCGCCTCCGCCGCCAGCGAATGATACCGTGCCACGGGCGTTTTTTCCGGCAGTCCGGCGAACAGCATGCTGTCCGCGGCAAGCCCGACAACGCTCTGCTTGCCGTGCATCAGCTGCCTTGCATAGGTGATCGTCGCCCCGTACACCTCACAGATCGCCTGGTGCCCGAGACACACGCCGAGCGTCGGTATCCTGGGCGAGAGCTGCCGCAGCACCTCCTCGCACACGCCCGCCGCGTCCGGCCTGCCCGGCCCCGGCGAGAGCACAAGCGCGTCCGGCGCGAGCGCCCTGATTTCGTCCACGGTCAGCTCATCGTTGCGGATCACCCTCAGCTGGCAGCGATCCTCCCCTCTGCGGCGTCCGATCGCTCCGAGGTACTGCACCAGATTATAGGAAAAGCTGTCGTAATTATCAATCAACAATATCATAAGCCGTTCACCTCACTTGCCCGCCGGATCGCCTCGATAACCGCCCCGGCCTTGTTCGCGCATTCCTGATATTCGTTTTCCGGCACGCTGTCCGCCACGATCCCGGCTCCCGCCTGCACGGACACCCTGCCGCCATATTTTACCGCCGTGCGGATGGCGATGCACACATCCAGATTTCCCGAAAAGTCCAGATAGCCAATTGCCCCGCCATACACGCCGCGCGCCTCCGGCTCCAGCTCCCCGATGATCTCGCACGCCCGGAATTTCGGCGCTCCGGAGAGCGTTCCCGCTGGCAGCAGCGCCGACACCGTATCGCAGCCGTCCTTATCGCTGCGCAGCTGCCCGGTAACAACGGACGCGATGTGCATTACCTTGGAAAACCGGTGAAGCTGCATGTACTCCTCGACCTCGACCGAGCCGTATTCGGCAATTTTTCCGATATCGTTCCTTGCCAGGTCCACAAGCATATTATGCTCCGCAAGCTCCTTCTCATCCGCCATCAGCTCGCGCTCCAGCGCCTCGTCCTCCTCCTTTGTCGCCCCGCGCGGCCTCGTGCCAGCAACCGGGAAGGTCGTCAGTCTGCCGGAGCTCAGCTTCACCATCGTCTCCGGCGAGGTGCCCGCGATCTGCAGATCGCCGTTCTGAATAAAATACATGTACGGCGAGGGATTCGTCGTCCGCAGCACCCGGTACGCATTCAGCAGACTGCCCCTGTATTCCGCCGTAAATTTTCTCGAGATAACACCCTGGAAAATATCTCCCTCCCGAATGTAGTGCTTTGTTTTCTCAACCATCGCGCAGTACTGCTCCCGGCTCACATTGCAGACAAACTCCGGCGCCTCCGGCGCTTCCTCCCTTGGCAGTGGTCCTTCCTCAAGAATGAGCTGAAGCATTTTCCCGAGCTCGAGCTCCGCCGCGCGGTAGCCCTTCTCCCCGTCCTTCGCCGCATAATTGGCGATCACGACGATTTTCTGCTTCAGATGGTCGTAGGCAATGACCTTGTCGAACATCATCAGATCGTACTCCGGGAACTCGCTCTCCTGCAGCTTCAGATTCGGCTCCGCGTGCCCGATCAGCTCATAAGAGAAATACCCCACGAATCCGCCCGCAAACGACGGCAGTCCCTCGATCTGCGGTGCACGGTACCGGTTCAGATATTCCCGCAGCGCTGCAAGCCCTTCCCCCGGGGCCGTCGTCTCGATCGCGCCGCTCCTCACGGTCACCTGCCGTCTGCGGCAGGTCAGCTGCAGCAGCGGCGAAAATCCCAGGAACGAATACCTTCCCCATCGTTTTCCGCCCTCCACGCTCTCCAGCAGGTAAAACCGGTCGTCCACCTGCGACAGCCTGCGCAGCAGCGTGATCGGCGTGATCACGTCGGCGTAGATTTCCCGGCTGACCGGAATCAGATTATAGTCTTTTTCGTATTGTCTTGCCTGTTCATATTCCGGAAACGTCATATTTCTTCCCTCCTTACATCCGTGCATACTACGATTCTGCCTGTGAGGCTGCTCTGACAAAGCGTTCGAAAATGCCTTGTCTCTCAGGCTTTTTGTTTGCGCAGGACACGTTTTGCCGCTACAACAAAATCTATGGAAGCGCTGATTAAATCATCGCTTCCTCAGAG
>CAMWWR010000199.1 GCA_947178045.1 uncultured Clostridia bacterium | reverse complement strand
TCGGGCCGACGGGACTGCTGTGCGGTCTTTGCGGAAAGGGAAAGCGGTTTACAAGCAGAGCATACTGGGTGTGCAGCCAGTGCGGCTATAAATTTAAGGCCTGATACCGTAGAATTGCTGTGACAGGAGGAAGGTGCGATGAGAAAAGGAGATGCGATATGGTGCCTCATGATGGATGCCGGGGGAAGGCTGGGCTGCCACCAGCGTCCCGAGCGCAGCTTTGCATGGCGCGGATATCAGTTTTCGGTATGTGCCCGCTGTACCGGGATACTGCTCGCAGTGCCGGCTGCCCTTCTTGCGTTTCGGAAAAGGAAGCTTCATCCGACGGTCTGCGCGCTGCTCTCGTGTGTGATGCTTGCCGACTGGCTTGTTCAGCATGCCGGCATAAGAGAATCCACAAACCGCAGGCGTCTGCTGACCGGAATGATCGGGGGCTTCGGGGTCTATACGCTGCATCTGTATCTGCTGAAATGGGTGTTTGACCGGCTGACCGGCAGGCAATGAGAAACGGCCTGCCGGTCCGATTCTCTTTTTCGGCGAGTCTTCTCACCGGATTGCTTCAATACAGACGGCCGGAGGTACGGTATAATAATATCCGTATTATATCGTGCCGGTGAAACACCGGCGCGGATGAAGAGGAGGATCGCAAATGCTAAAGCTTAGAATCGCAGAATTAAGAAAAAAGAACAATATGACCCAGCAGGAGCTGGGGGAGCTGCTGTCAGTGTCCTATCAGACCGTCAGCAAGTGGGAGACAGGAGCAGTGCTGCCGGATGTGACAATGCTGCCCGGACTCAGCCGGTGCTTTTCGGTCTCCGTGGATGCGCTGCTTGGACTGGTGCCGCTTTCGGAGGATTATCAGCCGTCGGACTCCGGCCGCAGGGAATACTGGGCGCACCGGGTGGATTATCTGAAGCGGACAAGGAAAGAGATGTGGAACGAGGATTACCTTCGTTTTCTTGTACGGGAGGTATGGAAACTGGAGCGGCCGGCAGAGCTGTTGGATTTCGGCTGCGGCTGCGGGGCAATGGGCCTGATGCTGCTTGGGCTTGTGCCGCAGGGAAGCCGGTATGTGGGCGTCGACTTTTCCGAGGAGATGATTGCCGAGGCGCGAAGGATGTTTGAGGACGCGGGCTATGAGGCAGAGTTTGTCTGTGCGGATGTTCTGGAATGGGACAGTGTCAGGAGGTATGACGTGGTGCTGAGTCAGGCGCTGCTGCGCCATGTGGATCACGGAGAACGCTTTCTGGAAAAAATGATTGCCTGTGCAAAGCCGGGCGGATTGATCGTCAGTATGGAATGCAATCGTGAGTTCGAGGCGGACGGGCTCTATATAGAGGGCCTGGATTACGCCGGACTGTGTACCTGTGACGGCTTAAAGAAGCTTTGGAGGACGGAGCTTGCGATGCAGAACCGGGACTATTCGATCGCGATGAAAATACCGCACTATATGCGGAAGGCCGGTCTGCGGGAGGTGGGCTGCCGCATGAACGACCGGGTAAATTTTCTCTGTCCGGAGCAGGAAAACTATGATGAGAGGCTGTCCGATACAATCCGCGCCGACCACTGGGACGACGAGAAGTCAGAGAGCGAGCTGGAGGAGAATATCGCATATTTCATGAACCATGGGATGAGCCGTGCAGAGGCGGAGGCCTACTGCGCGCAGCAGAACGGAATTGTGCATTACCTGAAGCGGCACCGCGGCAGCGCAGCGCTCACAAAATTCGGCGGCATTATGATCTCATACGGCTGGAAGCCGGAGTGAGGCAAAATGCGGAAAAGCCGCATGAGGGTATCGCCCGGAGAGCGGAGACCGGCTTAAAAAGCGGGATTTGAGAGATGCAACAGTGCCGCTTAGAGGAGGGGACTTTTATGAGCGAAGGGTACAGCCCGAAAGAAGACGATTTTACAATCGGAGAGTGCTGCCCGGAGGAGAATACTTTTGCGGGCAAAATCCCGCGCTCACATGAGAATGCAGGTCCGGGAATCCGGATCGGCGAATTGTCCCGGCTCACCGGCGTGAAGGCAGGAACGATCCGCTTTTATGAGCGGTGCGGCTTTCTCGAGCCGGCAAGGCGTCTGCCGAACGGATATCGGGCGTTTCATGCGAGGCATATATACCAGATCCGCGTCTGCAGGCTTGTGTTCGGCGGATTTGTGAATAAGCGGCTGCGAAAAATCAGCATGGGAATCATCCGGGCGGCGAGGGACTGGGATTTTGATGCCTACCGCAAAGAGACCGGGCGCTATTTGCAGGCAGTGGAGGAGGATATCGCGGGAACGAAAAAAGCGATTGACGCGGTGCTGAAACGACTGCACGGAGGCGAAAATGCCGGTATGGCGAAAGCCGCTGAGATGAGTGCATGTGCGGCCAACCAGCAACTGCTGCAGTGCGCCGACGCTCCGGAATGCGTCTGCTCCAAAAAGCAGGCGGCGGCCCTGGTCGGAGTTACGCCGGAGGCCATCCGCAACTGGGAGCGCAATGGCCTGCTCGGACAGACGGAGCCGTATCGGAAACGATTCTATTCGCAGTGGGCGCTGGACCGCATGTATGTAATACGTCTGCTGCTGGATAATGGCTACAGCATGATGGCGGTCCGCAGCTTTTTTGCAGAATTTGACACAGGGGACGGAGACCGGGCCGCCGGGCTGCTTATGGCTCCGGGAGAAAGTGAGGCACTGATTTACCGGGCGGACCGCTATATGGAGACCCTGCTGCACGCGAGGGAAAAGGCCGGAAAGCTCTGCAGACTGCTGGAGGAGATGCAGTCCCTGGGAGAGACGCCCTCCGTATAAGGGACGGTCAATGAAAAACCTTGCATTTGTACACCACCTTTTTGAAACATGTTATGATATCTGTACAGACCACGGTCGGTACAGGAAGGTATGGCATGTGGTCAGAAAGGTGGTGTTTTTTTATGAGATATTGCAGACTTATAAAGGAGACTGATATGAAAACAGACAAAATCACAAATATACAGGCAGCAGAAAAATATTTATCAGAGTACGGCGCACAGACGCTCGCCGGCGGAAAGAGCGGTGCGCAGGTGTATGACATTGCGGGAAAATATGTGCTCAAACGCATGCGGCGGGACGACGGAGAGAAAGAGCTGTTTGAGTCCTGCTGCAGGGAGGTGCTCTGGTACGAGAGCGCAGAGGGCAGTGTGCGGGACTGCCTTCCGGAAATTCTGGATATGCGGAATACGGACGACGAAACCGCGATTCTGATGCGGCGGTATCGAGCGGTTCCGCGCAATGAGATCAACACAGAGCTGGAGCAGAAAATTATGCGGACACTCGCCGTCGTGCACAGTGCCGGGATCCCGATGTTTCTTCGAAAGGAGAGAAAAAAGGCGCAGCCGGTCGCGGACGCGCAGCTGCAGGAGGCCGCAGCGGGCTGGCGCTCGGTGCTGGACGAGCACCCGGGAGCCTTTGACGAGAGTGCGCTGGCGCGCACCGCGGAAAAAATCAATGTACTGATTCGGTGGCATGATTCGGAGGAGGCTGTGCTGAACCACGGGGATTTTCACTGGGACAATCTTCTGCAGAACGAGCAGGGCGGCATTATCCTGTGCGACTGGCAGAGCGTGTCGGCAGGGCCGGCGTCGGGCGATCTGAGCTTCTTTTTCAGCAGGCTGCGCGCGGACGGTATATATCCGGATGAACGGGAAATAGCAGAGCTTTACGCACGGGAGTTGAAACGGCTTTCGGGCAGGACGGTCACTTGGGAGGAGCTGGACCGGCATATACGGGCGGCAAATATCATTACGTCGTTTCTGTTCTGGCATTTTTACCTGCATGGCAGCGGGGAGGAGAGAGTGCGGGAAATTTATGAAAAAATGACGGAGGAGTGTTTATGAAAAATAATGTTTTCAGAAATTATAAATTTATGTTAAAGACAATATGCAGGGCTTCCGCATCACGGGTATGGTTGAATATATTCTTTACAGTCATAAATGATTTGTTTTCAATATTCTACAATGTGCTCTTTTTTGCATATTTTATGGATGCGGTGGAAACAGGGAAAAGCATCGCTGCGATCAGTAAGGTGTTAATTATTTTCATTTTGATCAACATTGTATTTGAAATATTGAATTCCTATTATAATCAGGCGTATATTCCCAAAAATGATGTTAAGCTCTCGCTGTTTTTTAAGAATATGATATATAAGAAAATCATGGCGGTTGACATAGAATGCTTTGATAATCCGGAATACTATGATAACGTAACTTTTGCGTTAAATGATTTATTTAACAGAGTGAACAGTATCTTAAATAATATTGCCCAGTTTATTTCCCATTCCTGCTGTGTTATTGTGCTGATCGGATATTTTGCGCAGATTGATTTTACCATTGTAATGATATCACTGATCTCCGTTTTGACGGGATTGTTTTTTGAACCCGTAATTAATAAATACCGATATCGTTATACGAATGAGAGTTTGAAATATCAGCGAAAATATGATTATGTGAAAAGAATTTCCATTCAGGCAGAATGCGCCGGGGAGTTACGAACCACGAACGTGAAAAACGTTCTGAATAAAATGCTGGATGATGCATTTTGCGGATTAAAGACGCTTCTTAAAAAATATTACAGAAAAATAACAATGCTTGACAGCGTTCAGGTCTTTTTCGGATTTGGAATTGTATCCTGCATCACAACGCTCATCTCGATCCATAGAATCGTTGTTGATAAAACGGTAACCATTGCGATGTTCCTGCCTTTGATGGGGGCGATCGCGCAGTTTACCTGGAGGG
>CAMWWR010000198.1 GCA_947178045.1 uncultured Clostridia bacterium | reverse complement strand
GTCGTGCGCGGTATGTGGAACTATGCCCTTATAAATGAATATGTAGAAAACGACATTACGCAGAGGCTTGTCTTCGAATATACGGATGCGGAGCATCCAATTCATACCCGTTTCACAGACAGCGAAATCCGGCTGCTCTGGAATTCTCTTGGCATTGTCAATAATGTGGATATCATTTTGATTTACATATATACCGGATGCCGCCCTGTGGAACTGCTTGAAATCAAATCCGAGGATGTTCATTTGCAGGAGCGCTATATGATTGGCGGCGTAAAGACTGAGGCGGGAAAAAACCGCATCATCCCGATCCACAAGGCGATCCTCCCTCTCGTAGACGCCCGGCTGCGGCAGCAGCGCCCTTACCTCATCACAAACAAATACGGCAGTCCTTATACTCGTGCCGTTTACTCCGCAAGTAACTGGAACACCTGTATGCAAAAGCTGAACCTGAATCATGCGCCGCATGATTGCCGATATACCTTTGCCGCCCTGGCAGATGCCGCTTCTATGAACGAAACATGCAAAAAGCTCATCATGGGACACGCCCTTCCGAATAAAGACGGAACAGCATTCAAAACAGGCGGGCGCACGGATGTTACCCTTGATGTTTATACAGAGAAAACAATCGCCCAGCTGGTTGCCGAGATCGACAAGCTGCCTTCTGTCTTCTGATTTTTTGTCGCTCACTTGTCGCTCACCCGTCGCTCACTTGTAACTATCTACTCCAAAAAACGGCAAATTTTCTCCCGCCATAAGAATATTCCAACAATTTAAAAAGGCCCGCAATCCAAGGGATTGCAGGCCTTTCTTACACCTATCAGCAGATGCCCTGAGCCAGCATTGCATTGGCAACCTTTTCGAAGCCGGCAATATTTGCACCGACAACATAGTCTCCCTCGCAGCCGTATCTCTTCGCCGCGTCATCGAGATTATGGAAAATGTTGACCATAATGCCCTGAAGCTTCGCATCAACCTCCTCAAAGCTCCAGGAAAGTCTCTCGCTGTTCTGGGACATCTCAAGCGCGGAGGTAGCCACGCCACCGGCATTCGCAGCCTTGCCCGGTGCGAACAGAACCTTGTTCTCCTGAAGATACTTTGTAGCCTCAAGCGTGGTCGGCATATTTGCGCCCTCTGCAACCGCGATGCAGCCGTTTGCAACCAACGCCTTCGCATCCTCGAGCAGCAGCTCGTTCTGCGTAGCGCACGGAAGGGCGATATCGCATTTTACCTGCCATACGCCGCGGCCCTCGTGATACTCGCTGTTCGGTCTGTAATTCTTATACTCGGTCAGACGGGCACGCTTTACTTCCTTGATCTCCTTTAACGCTGCGACATCGATTCCGTCCGGATCGTATACCCAGCCGGTGGAATCGCTGACCGTCACAACCTTTGCGCCGAGCTGCTGCGCCTTCTGAACAGCGTAGGTCGCCACATTTCCGGAGCCGGAAATACAGATCGTCTTGCCCTTGATGTCGATGCCGTTGCATTTCAACATCTCCTGGGTCAGATACAGAAGGCCGTAGCCGGTAGCCTCGGTTCTGGCAAGGGAGCCGCCGTAGGAAAGACCCTTGCCGGTCAGCACGCCCTCATAAACGCCGCGGAGCTTCTTATACTGTCCGAACATATAGCCGATCTCTCTCGCTCCGGTTCCGATATCGCCCGCCGGCACATCCTCGTCGGCTCCGATATATTTGTAGAGCTCGCTCATAAAGCTCTGGCAGAACGCCATGACCTCGCGGTCCGATTTGCCCTTCGGGTCAAAGTCCGAGCCGCCCTTGCCGCCGCCGATCGGAAGGCTGGTGAGAGAATTCTTGAAAATCTGCTCAAAGCCGAGGAATTTGATGATGCCGATATTTACAGACGGATGAAGGCGAAGGCCGCCCTTGTACGGCCCGATCGCATTGTTGAACTGCACGCGGTAGCCGGTGTTTACCTGTACCTGTCCTTTGTCGTCCACCCACGGCACGCGGAACTTGATCTGCCTGTCCGGCTCGGTAATTCTCTCCAGCAGCGCTTCTCTGCGGTAAACCTCCTCGTTTTTCTCAACGACCGGCCTCAGAGACTCGAGAACCTCCTTCACCGCCTGATGGAACTCCGGCTCCCCCGGATTCTTTGTGATCACTCTCTCAATCACTTCATCAACGTATCCCATAATCTGAACTCTCCTTCTTTCTGTCCGCATCGCAGCGCTCTGTTATCCAAAAGCTCCATGCGGCGTAATATTTTGTAAATCGGGCAGGGGCCGTTTTCTCTCCCTGCACGCAAAAAAGACAGCACAAAAGAAAACAGTACGCCTTTGTATTGCCTTGTGCCATTATACAACATCACCGCTTTAATTTCAAGAATTTTATCGCAGTAAAGCAAAAAAACTTCATTTTGCATGCTCTTGACCTTGATTTCACAATATGCTACAATCCCGTAATATATGGAATGATTATTTTTGCGGAGGTAATAAGATTATGAACATTGAAACACAATGCCTGCACGCAGGCTACACGCCGAAAAACGGAGAGCCACGGGTCGTACCTATTGTTCAAAGCACAACCTACTGCTTCGATTCCACCGAGCATATCGCCCAGCTGTTCGATATGCCGACCGAATTTATGTACTCGCGCTTTGCCAACCCGACGGTGGACGCGGTGGAGAAAAAAATTGCGGCGCTGTAAGGCGGCATCGGAGCAATGTGCACCTCCAGCGGACAGGCTGCCTCGCTGCTCTCCATCCTGAACCTGTGCCGGGCGGGCGACAGCTTTATCGCCGCAGCCACCATCTACGGCGGCACGGTCAACCTGTTCGCCGTCACTCTGAAAAAGCTCGGCATCGAGTGCATCTTTGTAAATGCCGACGCGGACGAGGCGGAACTGGAGGCGGCGTTCCGCCCGAATACGAAAGCCGTTTTCGGGGAGACCCTTGCCAATCCCGCCCTCACCGTGTTTGATATCGAAAAATTTGCCGCGCTCGCGCACAGGCACGGCGTCCCGCTGATCATCGACAATACCTTTGCCACGCCGATTCTCTGCCGCCCGTTCGAGTTCGGCGCGGATATCGTCGTGCATTCCACGACAAAGTATATGGACGGACATGCCGTTCAGGGCGGCGGCGTGATCGTGGACGCCGGAAGCTTTGACTGGACAAACGGAAATTTCCCGGATTTCGTCGAGCCGGACGAGAGCTACCACGGCGTTTCCTACACAAAGGAATTCGGACCGATGGCCTATATCATCAAGGCGAGAATGCAGCTGATGCGTGATTTCGGCTGCTATCCGGCCGCGAATTCTGCGTTTCTGCTCAACCTCGGCCTTGAGACGCTCCCGGTCCGCATGCGCCAATACTGCGTGAACGCGATGCGCGCCGCGGAATTTCTGGAACGCCACGAAAAGGTGGATTCCGTCAATTATCCGGGGCTTGCCTCCAACAAATATCACGAGGCGGCAAAAAAATATCTGCCGGACGGCTGCAGCGGCGTAATCTCCTTCTCCATTCGGGGCGGGCGCGGCAACGCCGTAAAATTTATGGATCATCTGGAACTTGCCTCCAATGTGGTGCATGTTGCGGACATTCGCACCTGCGTTCTGCATCCGGCATCGGCGACCCACCGTCAGCTCACGGAGGAGCAGCTTGCTGCCGCCGGCATCGACGGAGGCATGATCCGGCTTTCCGTCGGCCTGGAAAATATCGAGGATATTCTCGCTGATCTGGAAAAGGGCTTTGCCGCGATTGATTAGCACTGTGTAGCTTCCATTTTTTTCTCATCTGTGCTATACTGAGATATCTTATTTTTACAAAAAGCGAGGGATTGCCATGAATAAAAAAGTCGTTGTCGCACTCGGCCGCAGTGCGTTTGGAGAAACCTTTCCTGAGCAGAAGGCCAATGTCAAGCGGGCCGCAAAAGCAATTGCCGATCTCGTGGAGGATGGCTTCCAGGTCATCATCACTCACAGCAACGGGCAGCAGCTCGGCATGGTGCATACCGCGATGACAGAATTTGCCCGCCTGGACGCCCATTATACCGTCGCCCCGATGTCCCTCTGCTCCGCCATGAGTCAGGGCTATGTCGGCTACGATCTTCAGAACGCCATCCGCACCGAGCTGCTTGACCGCGGCCTGTTCCGCCCGGTTTCCACAATCATTACGCAGGTCAGGGTGAGCCCGTTCGACCGTGCGTTCAGCGAGCCGTCCAAGATCATCGGCCGCCTGATGAATGCCGGTGAGGCTGCACAGGAAGAAAAAAAGGGAAATTATGTCATCGAGCAGGACGGCGGCTACCGCAGAATCATCGCATCTCCCGAGCCGATCGACATCTATGAGATCGACGCCATCCGCACGCTGAACGACGCCGGACAGATTGTTATTGCCGCCGGCGGCGGCGGTATCCCGGTGCTTGAGCAGGGGACGGTGTTAAAGGGTGCCAGCGCCGTGATCGAGAAGGATCTCACGGCAGGAAAGCTCGCGGAGCTCGTCGGCGCGGACACGCTTCTCTTCCTCACCGGCACACCGAGGGCCGCGCGCTTTTACGGCACGGATTCAGAGCAGTTCCTCGGGAAGGTCACGCTCGCCGAAGCGAAATCCTACATTGCCGACGGCAGCTTCGGCGCGAGCGGCATGCTTCCAAAATTCACTGCGGCGGTCTCCTTCCTGGAAAGCGGCCCGGATAAGCGGGTTATCATCACAAAGCTCGAGCTGGCGCACGACGGTGTCCACGGCAAGACCGGTACCGTGATCGCCTGAGGCTTTATCTCAGCCCGCCGCCCTCAAAGCG
>CAMWWR010000197.1 GCA_947178045.1 uncultured Clostridia bacterium | reverse complement strand
ATCTCGGAGGCTGATTGTTCGTATGGAAATCAAAAATTCCGGCCTGGATCAGGCGATAAAGGAAATAAAAAAAGTAATTGTCGGAAAGGACGAGATCATCGAAAAGGTGCTCATCGCGATTCTCGCAAGGGGGCATGTGCTGATCGAGGACATTCCGGGGGTGGGAAAGACGACGCTCGCACTCGCGCTTTCCAAGGTGCTGCAGCTCGATTACCGCAGAATGCAATTTACGCCGGACGTGCTTCCGAGCGACGTCATCGGCTTTCAGATGTATATGAGCGACGGCGAAAGCCAGTACCGGCCGGGCTGTATCCTCTGCAATTTGTTCCTGGCGGATGAGATCAACCGCACCTCGTCGAAAACACAGTCGGCCCTGCTCGAGGTCATGGAGGAGGGAAGGGTGACGGTGGACGGCGTGACCAGGGAGCTGCCGAAGCCGTTTACGGTCATCGCCACACAGAATCCGATCGGCTCGGTCGGCACGCAGATGCTTCCGGAATCACAGATGGACCGGTTCATGGTGCGGTTGTCCATGGGGTATCCGGACATTGCGAGTGAGATCGCGCTGCTGAAGGACAGGCATGAGGGCAATCCGCTGGAGCAGGTGCGGCAGGCCGTGACGCGGCAGGAGCTGATCAGCATGCAGGAAACCGTGGAGATGGTGTACATTCACGACGCCGTCTACGACTATATTGCGCGGCTTGTGCAGAAGACAAGGGAAAATCCGGTCCTCGCGCTCGGCGTGAGTCCGAGGGGGACACTTTCCATTGCCAATATGGCGAAGGCGGTGGCCTTTCGTCGGGGACGGGGCTATGTGATACCGGATGATGTGCGGGATATTTTCGAGGCGGTGACGGCGCATCGGATGATCCTGAGCCCGAAGGCGAGGGTGAACCGCATCACGATGGAGGAGGCCGTCGGGCAGATTCTCGCCTCGGTGAGCGCGCCGAGACTTGTCGCGAAGCGATGAAAAGAAACCGGAAAAATGCCTGTAAGGTGTCGGAAAAGAACCGGAAAAATGCCTGGAAGGTGTCGGAAAGGAACCGGGAAAATGCGGGGAAGCGTTGGGAATTACAATGTTAATAAATAAGCTGGCTTACATGATAATGCTTTTTTTGCTCTGGCTCGTGATGAGGATGTATTTGTTCCGGTTTACCGCGGTCGTCTTTTATACGCTGCTGTTGTTCCCTGTTCTGCTGTGGCTTCTGCTGCAGGTGCAGGCGAGGCGGATCCGGGTGGGGCTTGAGCTGTCGGACAGGATCACGGAAAAGAACCGGCCGTTCAAAATGTGGATCTGTGTGAACAATGCCAACCGGCTGCCGGTGGGCAGGCTGAAGGTGGTGTTTTTATACCGCAGCGTCCAGTCGGAAAAATGGCAGAAAAAAAAGCTTACGTTCGCTCCGGAAAGAGGGGAGCACAGATACTCGTTTGAGCTGAGCTCAGGGCACAGCGCCTGTCTGGAATTTATCGTCCGGAGCGCACGCGTCTTTGATCTGCTCGGCCTTTTTTCCGTGCAAAGACCGGGGAGAAGGGAACGAAAGGGGGCGGAAGCGGCGGAGGTCGTCGTGATGCCGCGCCTGTACGAGCTGGACGCGTCGCCGGTGCGGGCCAATCCGTATGTGCTTGTCGAGAGCGAGGTATATTCCGGCACAAAAAGCGGGGACGACCCGTCCGAAATTTTTGATATTCGGGAATACCGGGAGGGAGACCGGCTGAACCGGATTCACTGGAAGACGAGCGCAAGGACGGATCAGCTGATGGTAAAGGAATTCGGACTTCCGGTTGACCGTTCGGTGCTGCTGCTGGCTGATTTCGGAAGCGGGGAACAGCGGGAGGACGAGCTGGGCCGGAGGGACGCCGTGCGGGAGGCGGTGCTGAGCCTGTCCATGCGCCTTACGGAGGACGGCCAGGCTCATCTGCTGGCATGGTTCGATCATATTTCCGGAAAGACCGAGCGGTTTGAGGTGTCCGGGATCGAGGAGTTTTACGAGGCCGCGGGCCGGATGCTGCGGTGCGGGCGCAGATTGTCGGCCGGAGAAAAGAGGCGGAAAAGGGCCGAAGAAAAAGGGCGGATAGGGACCGCGGAGAAAAAGCGGGGTACGGCGGGGAATCGTTCCGGCGAGAACACGGCTGCGCAGTATTTTTCCGAATATGGCAGGGAGCAGTACACGAACATTTTTTATGTGACGGCGGAGGGAACTCCGCTCGCGTCCATGCAGCAGCTGCTGGAATGCAGAAAATCCGCGTGGCTGAGCCTGCTCTGCTTCGGCGGACATCTCCGGGAGGAGGAAGCCGGGCTGCCGCCCGCAGGCGTAAGGTTTTATAATCTGTCTCCGGACACGCTGCCGCAGGGGCTGGCGCAGGTGGTATTCCAGGACGGAGAGTGAGAAAGAGGAGGTACGGCATGAGCGGGAGAAGAAGAGCAGAGGCGGACGGCCTCCGGATCGAGGCGGGAGGCTTCGGGCCGGAGAGCAGGGCGCGGGCGGCCGGCAGAATGCTTTGTCAGACGGCGCTGCTCGGGCTGTCGATCCTTATGACGATGCGGTGTATCGTGACCGTGCTTGACCTGGAGACGGAGGGAATGCTCTATTTCGGTCTGCTGTTTTTTGCAGCGGTATGGTCGGCCATGTATCTGCTCCGGGGGGCGGCAAGAGTGCTGCTGCTCGCCTGCTATGTGGCGGGAGTGAGCACATTCGTGCTGACGAGGCTGGAGGAGGTCAGCTACGGCTTTATTTATATGGAGAACGCGTTTATCGCGCTCGCGAACGAGTATTATAAGTCAGGGCTTTCGACTTATGTCACCCAATATGAGGAGGCGCATGCCGTGACGCTGTTCCTGCTTGCGGCGGCCCAGCTTTTTCTGGCCGTGTATGCGCAGGCAATGTTCTGCGGGACGCCGCGCTGGCCGGCGCTGCTTTTGATGGGGCTCGCGGCCTTTTTCAGCCTTGCCCTTGGAACGATTCCGCAGGAGACGGCTCTGGCCGGGATGCTGCTGTGCATCGTTGCCGTGCTGGCGCTCCGCCGGGACCGGGCTGCCGGTGTTCGGGAGGCTTACGACGGCAGTGTGGGGGGCTTCGCCGGGAATGCCGTGATGGCGGCGGCGCTGTTCGGCGCGCTCTGCCTTGTTACCTCCCTCGTGATCGGGGACGAATTCTATCGGAGCAGGATAAGGCAGCCGGAGCGAAAAGCCAGTCTGCAGAGTACCTTCGAGGAGATCGGGAAAAGTAAGATCTGGAATGGGCTGACGGCGCGCCTCGAGTCGGTCGGCGGAGGCGGCGGCAGGAAAAAGGGGGATTCGATCGGCGGACTGAACAGCGGAAAGTTCAGCCGGGCAGAGCGCATCGAGTTCCAAAACCAGACGGCGCTCAAGGTGACGATGCCATATCTTACTCAGTCCGTGTACCTGAAGGGCTACAACGGGGCCGTGTATACGCCGGAGGGCTGGGAGCAGATGGAACGGAGAGCGCTGCGGAGGTATCAGGCACTGATGAACGAGTATGAGTACGATATCACCGGACAGGATCTGAGCGGTGCGATGCTGCGCCTTTTGTGCGGAGGGGAGCTCCGCCTGCTGCGGGACATCGAGCTGTACGATGTAATAACAACGGGAAGGGAGGCCGGTTTTCAGCTCTGGCACGGGACGATGACGGTGGACTATGTCACGGCCAGCAGCCGGTATATATACGGGCCGCACAGCTATCTGCCGGAGGAGCAGGAGGGAATACGGTACGAGGGGGACTCCTACATCGCCCCGCTGGAGAGCAGGAATTCGTACGAATTCGAATTCTATATGGGCGGGAACGGCGTATGGGAAAAATTTGACGCCCGGGATGCTTCGGACGATACCATGCTTCCGCGGCGGGAGTGGAACCCGAACTGGGATGAGAGCAACGATCGCTATATGGAGTTTGAGCATGCGTACCGGCAATTCGTGTACGATGTCTACACGCGTCTTCCGGCAGGGCATGAGCAGCTGTGGGAGCTTGAGCTGGGAGCGGACGAGGATGATACCGTCTGGGAGCGCGTGAACGCGGTGATCCGCTTTCTGTCGAAATACGAGTATACGCTCGCGCCGGGGAAAATGCCGGAGGAAGCGGATTTTGTCGACTATTTTCTGTTTGAGAACAAAAAGGGCTACTGCGTGCATTTCGCCTCCTCCGCCGTGCTCCTGCTCCGCTGGCTCGGCGTGCCGGCGAGATATGCCGAGGGGTATCTGGTCACGGAGAGCGATATCAAGCATGCCGTCCAGGTCGGACGGACGGAGCTGCACTGCTGCGGGAGGAGGCCTTCGTGGGGAGATTTCCGCAGAGCGGAGGGCGGCTACAGTCTGCTGTTTTCGGGGAGCGTTCCGCTGAAAATGGTGGAGGTGCGGGATTACAGCGCGCACGCCTGGGTGGAGGTTTATCTGAACGGGATCGGCTGGGTGCCGGTCGAGGTGACGGCGGGATTTTTGGGGGAGAGTGTGAAACGGCTGCCGGAGGAGCTTCTTGCGGAGGCGGCGGCAAAGCCGGACCCGACGCCGCTGCCGACCAATACGCCGATACCCGCACGGCCGACGAGGGTGCCGATACCGCCGGTAACGGCAACGCCGTCTGCCACGAAAGCACCGTCCGTTACGGCCGCGCCGTCCGCGACTGCGATTCCTGCGGGGCCGTCCGGCACCACGCCGGGGGCGGACGGCCCGGGGGATGGCGTTTCTCCTGCCCGGTGGTGGCGGGGGCTTCCGGCGGCCGTGCGCGCGGCGCTTTCCGTGTGCGCG
>CAMWWR010000196.1 GCA_947178045.1 uncultured Clostridia bacterium | reverse complement strand
ACCGCGAACAGCTTTTCCTTCTTCAGCGGCTTGAGCATATAATGCAGCGCCTCCCCCTCATAGCCCTCCGGCATATATTCGGAATACCCGGTGCTAAATACGATGGGCAGCCTGTCCTTTTTTGCGCGCAGCTGCCTTGCCAGCTCCATGCCGCTCTGCCCCTTCATTTCAATATCGAGCAGGAGCAGATCGCAGGGCTTTTCCTCATAGCCGAACAAAAAGCTCTCCGCGCTCCTGTATTTCCCGATCTCCACCGGACACTGCCGCGCCGTCCCCCACTCCTTCAGCAGGCAGGAGATGTAGCGAAGCTGCTCCTCGTCATCGTCACAAACCGCAACCCGGTATGGCATGATCTCCTCCATGAACGGCGGCACAGTGCACGGAAAATTCCCCGCATCCACTGCGCCGCCGTTTTTCTGCGTTTTATTCGGTATTTACCGCCCTGCCGCCCTCGTAAACAGGAATGTCCCGATCCCGACGGCGATCGTCAGATTGAGCGAATCCACCTCCTCCGACTGGGGAATGATAACGCTCGTTCCCGCGGAGAGAAAGGAATCGTCCAGCCCCGTCGCCTCATTGCCGAACACAAGCGAAAACAGCTCCGGCTTCGGACAGTTCTCCACGGTCAGCGGCCGCTCCCCGTTCAGCATAAAGGTGAACACCTCCTGCCTCGGATTTTTCTCCCGATACTCGGCAAAGCTGTCAAAATATTCGTGGCGTAGCCGGAACAGGGCTCCCATCGACGCCCGCACGACCTTCGGATGGAACACATCGACCGCCGGGCTGATAAAGGCAATGTCATGGATGCCGAAGCCGACTGCCGTCCGCAGGATCGTTCCCATATTTCCCATATTGCCCGGATTCACAAGCACGAGCTGCGATTTCGCTGCATCCAGCCGCTGCATGTATTTTTCAAAGACGCCGACGATAAAGACATTTTCCTTGTCGCTCAGCCGCGCGATCAGTTTGTCGTTCACGAACAGCGGAATGCCCCGCCCGCGGCACAGCGCGGCAAGCTGCTCCGCATCGGTGAAGCTGGAATGGACATAAACGCCCCGCACCCTTGCCGTCCCGCTTTTGATCATCTCGATCGTCGGAAATGCCCCGAGCGTATAGGAATAATCCGCCGCCTTTTTGTACGGCTTTACCGACATTTTTTCCTCTGATTTTTTTCCTGCCGTTTCCATACCGAAGCCTCCCGTCCGCTCTGTCTGATACCTGCTTCAAGTTCCACTCTCAGCCGGTCAGCACATACTCACCTTCACGCTCTTTCCCATCCGGGAAAGAATTTTTTCCAGCGCTTCGACCGCCTTGAGCTTCTCTCCGAACTCGATGTCCAGCCCCTGATGCGCCTCGTTGACCGCTCTCCCGAAATAGATTGTAATATCGGTCGCCTCCTCAAATAAGTAGCGCGCCAGCGCGGCGACCCCGTCCTGACGGCGGGACAGCTCCAGCGAAAGCATCGGGTTTTCCAGATAGCTCTCCGCGAATTTAACAAGCTGCTGCAGGGTGATCACTCCCTCCGTTACAAGATCCGTCCCCTCCATGCGCGAGATCGCGGGCACCTCCTCGGTCGCCGTATCGGAGAGCAGCACCGACGGCTTTCCGAGATATTTGGAAACGGTGGCCGCCGTCGTTCCGCCGCACACGATATGCCTGCCCTCCTTCGCGAAGAACAGGCGCAGGATCTTGTTGTCCTCGTCCCGGTTTTCCGGCGGCCCGACCATCACGTTCGCCGCTTTGCGCCCGCGCACCGCAAGCACCATGGCGGAGGTATCGTCGTCGTTTTCCTCAAGGCAGAGGGAGAGCGCCGCGTCCACCAGCAGCGCCGCCATCCGCTGCGGCGCCATATCCGGCTCATAAAGCCGCTCCGCCAGCTCCGCGATCTCATCCCGGCTCCAGCCGGAGGTATTTGTCTTGCCCAGTCCCGCCGACGTCATGCCGTCCGACATCAGGATCAGCATATCGCCCTCCTCAAGATAGATGGTGCTCTCGTAGACCTCTTTATTCTCCACAAACGTGCGGCTGGAGGAATACTTCTTATTTTTCCCCCGGCGCAGCAGGATCGCCATCGGATTGTCATACTGCACCAGATGCGCAACATCCCCCTCGATCTGCACCGCCGTAAAGGTGGAGTAGGCGAGCTTGCGCTCCTTGCACATCGGCAGCGTGGAGGCGACCGTGTAGACGCACTCCTCGACCGGAAGCTTGTGGGAGAGCAGCGTCGCGAGAATCGTCGAGGTCAGCGTCGAGAGGATATTCGCCTTGACGCCGCTGCCCAGCCCGTCCGAAAGCACTGCCGTCAGTCTGTCTTTTTCCCGGACGATATGGGAGGAATCCCCGCACAGCGTCTCCTGTTTTTTTATCAGGCTTACCTTTCCGCACTCAATTACTGTCTGAACCATGTTTCCTCACATTCTGCCGCGCATACGCGGCATATTGAATCGAGCAGAGGAACGCTTTTCTCCGCTGCTCGCCGCGCCGTCGATGCGCCGCCTACAGTTCATCCTTGTCCATCATGATCGCTTCCTTCAGATCCGCGACCGCAATCTTGGTTTCTGCGGCCGTCTCTCCGAGAAGGGAGGCAATTTCCTGGACAATGCGCAGCTGCTTCTCCACGATGTCGTCCGCCATATCCGCCGCTGCCAGCTGCGCCTTCATGGCCTGGTTTTTCCGGTTTTTGTCCGCGCTGATATCCTTCATAATGCATATAATACTGCTGCTGGATTTATCGTACAGGAACACCTGCTCCACATAGCAGTTATACTCCGTGAGGAACGCGTTTTTCTTCACATTCTCAATATTGTTTATCATCATATTGACAAAATCAAATTCATCAAGAACCCGCGAAACCGGCCCGCCGATCACATCCTCCGGCCGGACGCCGAACAGACGGCCCGCCGCCTCATTCATCTGCTGCACCTTCAGATCCATATCCACGGTCAGGATCGCATTCGGCGTTACATTGATGATCTGATCGGAGAAGGATTCCGCGCGCTCCATCATGAACGGCAGGCACATGCTGACCTCCGCGCGGTTCTGGAATACGGCCACCGCCTTTTTGCGGCAGTTTTCATAGCCGCACATACCGCAGTTGAGCTCATCCTCCGGTTTATTTTTTCCCATTTTCTTCAGGATCGCGGTGATCTGCGCCTCAGTCGGCATCGGCGCGGACGGCCCCTCCGCGCGATATGTCATGCTCAAAGAACCCTGCAGCTCCTCCGTAAAATCCGGGTACGCCGCCGTACCGGCGCTCTCCCTTGCACAGGCCGCCTCACTGTCTGCGGTTCGGCAGCTTTTTGCCTCCCCGTCCGCCGTCCGGCAGTTTCCTGTCTCTTCGTCCACTGCCGGGCCGCTTGCCGGGCTGTTTTCCATACTGCCGTCCGCTGTGCGGGCCGCCGGTGCGGCGATCGCTGTCTCCGCGATTTTCCGGTAGGAGCCGGCCAGTCCAAGTTTTCTCCGGCGGAAGCTCGGGCCGCCGATGCAGCCGCCCCGGCACGCACTCATCTCGATAAAGCAGCCGGAAAGCTGACCCGCAATAATTTCATCCACCGTCTCCATGCAGGTTTCCAGACCGTCCATCGCCAGATAGGTGACGCCGTCCCGCTTTTTCATGGTCTTCAAAATTCCGCCCGTGACCGGGAAGAACCGCGAAAGTCTCGGCCCGGACGCCAGCCCCTGCGCCGTTTCCGAACCGGATACTGCGGCCTGCTGCCGTGCCTCTTCCTGACCGGCTGCTATCTGCTCCTGCGCCGCTTTCTGGACGGCGGCCACCTGTTCCCGTGACGCCTCCTGGCCAGACAATGCAGCCTGTCCACGCACCGCCGACAGGGCATCCGCGCCCTGCACGGCCTCCAGCCACTCCTCCAGTTCATCAAAGGTCAGCGCAAAATCCGTCTGCGACCCCTCCGCCGCCGCTTCCCCTTTCTTGGCGATGCACGGCCCGATGAAAACGACGACCGCCTGTTCGTCGTGTTCCTTTATGAGCCCGGCCGCCGCCTGCATCGGCGTCTGCACCGGAGCGAGAAACGGCGCCGCCTCAGCGCGGTGCTTGCATATATAGGCGTTGATCGCCGGACAGCACGAGGAGATCCACACCTTCCCCGGATCCTGATCGACCAGGCGCTCATACTCGCGCTTCACCAGCCGCGCCCCGACCGCCGTCTCGACAACCTCCGTGAATCCGAGCCCCTTGAGCATGCCGGACAGTTCCTCAAGTGTGCGATCGAAATATGCCGCGATCGACGGCGCGATCAGCGCATACACCGTTTTTCCCTCCGCAATCAGGCGGCGAACCGCAGGAAGCTCGCTGATGTCGCTTTTCGCCTTCTGCGGACAGACGACGCTGCAATTTCCGCAGAGAATACATTCCTGCTCAATAATCCTCGCCTGGTGCCCGATCACCTCGATCGATTTCACCGGACAATTTCTGACGCATTTGTAACAGTTTTTGCAGTTGACCTCCCGGAATTCCAATATTCCCATAAATGTCCATCCTTCCCCCGAAATAGTATTACTCCCCGGCTGTGCCGCATTATCACGATCAACGCGCACATATCTTTTTCTGCGGGTATGCCCCGATTCGCCGATGTATCTGTCGACATTATACTATACCGCTTTGCTGTTTGGCAATATTCCTGAAAAAGAATTCTTCATCGTCTCTTACTTCCTGCAGCAAATCACAAATGCTTTTCCCCATATCTTCATTGATCCCAATCACCCGATCTCCGAAGCCAATCACAACACTGCCTTTTTATACTTCAC
>CAMWWR010000195.1 GCA_947178045.1 uncultured Clostridia bacterium | reverse complement strand
TTCGTATGCCATGGACACCCTGATCGTCCGCTATAAAAATCTGGTACGGAGAAATGTGAGGAGGCTCTACCTGATCGGAGGAGATCATGACGATCTGCTGCAGGAGGGAATGATCGGGCTGTACAAGGCGATCCGGGATTATAACCGGGAGAAGAACAGCAATTTTCTTCCGTTCGCGAATCTCTGTATTTCCCGGCAGATTTACACGGCAATCCAGGCCTCCAACACGAGAAAGAATCAGCCGCTGAACAATTATATTTCCTTTGACGCGGCGAAGACGTCGGAAGGGGAGGATGAGGCGGAGCCGCTGGTTTCGGAGGGATGGCTGAGGAGCGCATCCGGCGATCCGGAGGAGCTGTTCATCAATCAGGAGAACGACCAGCTTTTGGAGGAATATCTGGCCAGCAGTCTGAGCGGTTTTGAGATGCAGGTGCTCCGCGCCTATCTCGAGGAGGAAAATTATGCGCGGGTCGCGGAGCGGCTCGGCAAAAGCCCAAAGACGGTGGACAATGCGCTGCAGCGCGTGCGCAGGAAGCTTATGAAGCACAGCTGAGCATACCCTGGCCTGTATGCGGACGGCGTGCCGGTAAGGCAAGCGGGCAGAGGCGCGGGTTACAGTGATCCATTCGGCATGGCGGGTGCGGGCCCGGCTGCCGCAAGCGCGGAAGCAGAAAAAGAAAAACAAAGAAGCGGAATACCTCTGAGTATCCGCTCCTTTTTGATTTCCTGATTAAGCTGCTGACGAGACTTGAACTCGTGACCTCCGCCTTACCAAGGCGACGCTCTACCACCTGAGCCACAGCAGCGCGACTTTCGCAAGTCCGAGCATTATGATATCACAGATAAAACAAAATTGCAAGCATTATTTCAAAAAATCTGAGATTTCATCATCGGGGCAGTTTTTTATGAAAAAGCGCATAAAAACGTCTTTCACCTTTATTTCGCCATAAATTTATGATAGGATATCACAGGAAAGGAACTGCACGGGCTGCAGCTTTGCAATATCGAAAAGGCAATGGTGCTTCGGGCGCACCTTGCGGAAATGGGGGAAACTATGAATCGGGAATGGTCGTTGAAGGAGCTTTACACAGGGTATGAGGACGAGGCGTTTCAGCGGGATATGAAAAAATTGGAGGAGGCGATCGCGGCATATAATGCGGCAGTATCGAAGCTCGACACAGAGCATGCGGCCGAGGGGCTGCGCAGAGCGCTGCTGTGCGGAGATGAGGCGGAGCTTCTGGCGCAGAAGCTGTATGTGTTCTGCGGGCTTTCCCAGGCGGCGGACACAAGGGATATGGACGCGGCGTCGTATCTTGAGAAAATTCTTCTGCTGCTGAGCGGAACCTCGAAGGCGGACACCAGACTTGAAAAATTTGTCGCGGGGCTGCCGGAGCACGAGGCGGTGATCGCCTCGGACGAGGTGCTTACGGAATATGCCTTCCGCCTGCGCCGAATGCGCGAAAATGCGAAGTACAAGCTGGGCGAGGAAGCGGAAGAGCTTGCGGCAAAGCTTGATCTGTCGGGGGGCAGCGCGTGGTCAAATCTCCAGAGCTATCTGACCTCGACGGTGCGGATCGCGTACGGCGAAGGTGAGGTCACGCTGTCCGAAATTCGAAATCTCGCATACGACAGGGATCCGAAGGTGCGCCGGGAAGCGTATGAGGCAGAGCTGGCGGGCTATGAAAAAATCAAGGACTCCGTCGCCTTTTCTCTCAACAGCATCAAGCAGCAGGTGCTGACGATGACGAAGCTGCGCGGGTATGAGTCGCCGCTTGATATGACATTGAAAAAATCCATGATGAAGAGGGAGACGCTGGACGCCATGCTCGCGGCGATGAAGGAATATTTCCCGAGATTCCGCCAGTATCTGCGCAGAAAAGGGGAGCTGCTCGGGCATTCGGACGGTCTTCCGTGGTACGAGCTGTTTGCGCCGATGGGAGAGAGCAGCCGCACCTTCACGACGGAGGAGGCAAGGGACTATCTGATCGGGCTGTTTGAGGGCTTTGCGCCGGATCTGGCCGAAATGGTGCGGCGCGCCTTTGACGAGGCGTGGATCGATTTTTATCCGAGAGAGGGCAAGGCGGGCGGCGCGTTCTGCCAGGAGCTCTATCCTCTGCGACAGAGCCGCATTCTCACAAATTTCGGCGGGACGCTGAGCGATGTTGTGACGCTTGCCCATGAGCTGGGCCATGCATATCACAATCAGCAGATATTCGGCCACCGCATCGGCAATACCAACTATTCCATGCCGGTGGCCGAGACGGCCTCCACCTTCAATGAGACCGTCGTTATGGACGCGGCCATCGGCGCGGCGTCCGGGGAGGAAAAGATCGCGCTGATTGAGAGCCAGCTTCAGGATGTTACACAGATTCTGTGCGATATCTATTCCAGATATCTGTTTGAGACCGCAGTGTTCGAGGAAAAGCAGGAGGGCTTTCTCTCCGCCGACCGGCTGAAGGAGCTTATGCTCTCGGCGCAGAAGGAGGCGTACGGCGACGGGCTGGACGAGAAATTTCTCCACCCGTACATGTGGGTGTGCAAGGGGCACTATTATTCCTCCGGCCTCAGCTTTTATAATTTCCCGTATGCGTTCGGCGGGCTGTTCGCGCGGGGGCTGCATGAGCAGTACCGGCGCGAGGGCGAGGCATTCCTTCCGAAGTACCGCGCGCTTCTCAACGCAACGCCGGTAAGCACCGTGGAGGAGGCCGCTCTGACGGCGGGCATCGATCTTTCATCGCCGGAATTCTTCCGCAGCAGTCTGGAGAGCTATGCGAGGCGGGCCGACGAATTCGTTGAGCTGACGGGTGGACGGCGATGAAGCGGCCGGGGAAGGCAAAACGGACGGACGAGGCGGAACGAATGGTCGAAACAGAAAGGCTGGAGGAAGTAAAGCGGACGGCCGGGACGGAACGCCTGAACGGAGCAGAAAATCCGGAGAAAGAAGGGAGTTCGGCGACGAAGAAGGCAGATCGTCCGGCGGGCTGGAGGCGGCTGCTGAAGCTGAAGCGGCTCTGGCTGCTTCTGCTTCTGCCCGCGGCGCTGCTGTCGCTGTTTGCCGCGTCGCGCTCGCAGGAGATCGCGGAGCATGTTTTTGCACGGGGGATCTTTGTTGTGCTGTCATGGATGATGTCCCATATTACGAGCCTGCTCCCGTTTTCGCTGATGGAGTTCGGCATTGTCGTGCTTCCTTTCGCACTGCTGTTTCTGCTTGTCTGGTTTATTGTCCGGCTCGTGCGCAAAAAAGAGGACAGAGCCTTCCGGCTGGCAAAGGCGTTTCTCAATGCAGGCTGCATTGTCTCGGCTGCCGCGTTTCTGTTAATTGTCGGCTGTTCGGTCAATTATTATCGATATCCGGTGAGCCAATATCTTGATCTGACGGTCGAGCCCGCCGCAAAGGAGGAGCTGTATGATCTGGTCAGGGCGCTGGCGGAGGAAACCTCCCGTGTGAGGGAGAAACTGGCGCAGGCGGGGCTCGAGGATGAAAACGGAGTGTATGCCCTTTCCATGACGAAGAGGGGACTCGGGCGCGAGGCGGTGAAGGCGTTCGGGCGTCTGGCGGAGGAATACCCGATTTTCGGAGGCTATTGCCCGCAGCCGAAGCATATCTTTTTTTCGAGGACAATGTCTCGAACGGAGCTGACCGGAATTTTCTGTCCGTTCACCATGGAGGCGAATGTCAATATTGACGTGCCGCATTATTCGCTCGGCTCGACGATGTGCCATGAGCTCGCGCATTTAAAGGGCTTTATCCGGGAGGACGAGGCGAATTATATCGCGTTTCTTGTGTGCATGGCGTCGGACAGCGACGAGCTGCGCTACAGTGGTCTGATGGAGGCGCTTATTCTGGCGGGAAACGCGCTGTACCGCAAGGACGCTGATCTCTATCGTGAGGCGTGCAGCCTCTATTCGGAGGGAGTTTCCAAGGATCTTGGCGCGAATAGGGAGTACTGGGCGCAGTTTGAGAATACGGTGATCAGCAATACGGCGGAAAAGCTGAACGACACCTATCTGAAGGCGAACAATCAGGAGGACGGCGTGCAGAGCTACGGGCGGATGGTTGATCTGCTGCTGGCACAGTACCGGCGGGACGGCGGAGAAAGTATACAGAAGAGGTAGGGAAGGAGCAGGAAATATGCTTTGCAGTCAATGCGGAAAATTGATACGGGAGGATTCGGTGTATTGTCCGTACTGCGGAGCCGGCCTTCCGGAGGAGGGCTCCGCGGGCAGGGCGGCGCAGGAAGGGCGACTGCTGGAAGAGAGGACGGTAGATGAAAAATTACCGGAGTTTGAACCGGCGGCTTCGGAGCCGCAGGTCGGACGGAAAGCGAGTAAGCCGGAAGACATGCCGGAGTTTGAGATGACGATTCCGGAGCCGCAGGCCGGGCGGGAAGCAGGAGAAACGGAAGATATGCCGGAGTTTGAACCGGCAATGTCGGAGGAACGACAGGGGACGGAGACGGAGGAATCAGAGAAATCCGAAAGCGCGGAGAAGAACGGAGAAAAGCGGAGAAAAAAGCGGGTGCTGTTGGCCGGGCTCTCCGGCGCGGCGGTTCTGGTAGTTCTTGCGCTGCTCGCGGTATATCTGCTGCCTGGCGGCAAAGAAAAGTGGAAGCTTTATGGAAAGAATGTCATTTTCGGCGTTGGGGTAGATGACGAGGTCAGGCTTGTGAGCGCGGCCGACGGAAGGGTGCTGGAGAGTCCGGAGAGCTCCTGCGTCGGAGGAACGACAGGGGACGGAGACGGAGGAATCAGAGAAATCCGAAAGCGCG
>CAMWWR010000194.1 GCA_947178045.1 uncultured Clostridia bacterium | reverse complement strand
TCTATGAGCTGGAGGAGGAGCTGATCGTGGATCATGCGGGCAGTATCGTGCTGGGAGCAGGTCTTGCGACACTTCGGCCGACAAAGGGAAATCTCTGCATGCGTGTGAACGCGCCGGAGGGGACGATTGTGACCGGGCTGCTTTTTGACGCGGGGCCGGAGAAATCTCCGCTGCTGCTCTGTGTCGGAGAAAACGGAGGCGCATCCATGGAGACGGATGGCAAACCGGCAGGCGGCGTATCCACGGGGACGAACGGCGAATCAGCAGGCGGCGAATCGCCGGAAGTGGACAGCAGACCGTCAGAGGGCACATCGGAAAAAGCTGACGGCCTGTCCGGGCAACCTGCTTCTCCGACGCTTCTGGCCGATCTGTTCTTCCGCGTCGGCGGAGCGTTAAAGGTGCCGACAAGCGTGGAGGCCTGTGCTGAAATTAACAGCAGCCATGTGCTGGGCGACAATTTCTGGGTGTGGCGCGCGGACCACGGCGATCAGGTCGGCTGGACGGTAAACACGGCGGAAAACGGGCTGATCGTCAACGGAGACGATGTCACGATCTACGCGCTGATGGTGGAGCATTTCCGGCAGTACCAGACGATCTGGCGCGGCAACAACGGGAAGGTCATTATGTATCAGAGCGAGATCCCTTACGATGTGCCGGAGCAGTCCGTGTTCCTGAGCCATGACGGGACGGTTCCCGGCTATGCCTCCTATAAGGTTGAGGGCAATGTGGAGAGCCACGAGGCCTGGGGAATCGGCATTTATTCCTACAACCGGGATGCGGAGGTCGAAATATTCAGCGCGATGGAGGTGCCGGAGAAGCCGGGCATCCGGATCCAGCATGTCATTGCGGTTATGATTACGGGAAATCCAGGAATCACCCATGTCTTAAACGAGCTGGGAGGGCCGTGCAATACCCCGGGATCGAAGGACGTCGTTCTGGAAACGAACTGGGAAGAATAAAAGAATTATTGTTTGTCCGGAATCAGTAGCATGGCAGGACGGGAAATTTCTGCTAATTCCGGAATCGTGAAATTCATAAAAGAGGAATAGGATCCAAAATCTCCAATATACTCATAGAAAGAGAATTGGAGAAAATCGCAGTATGGAGGAAAAAAGAAATTTATCGGTGGACGACTGCAGTTTTGCGGGCGTCAGGCCGATTATGGTGGATCTGCCCTATCCGCCGATCAAGGTGCAGGGGACAAACCCGGCCCATGCCAGTCTGCTCAGCATCGACTATTGCGGCGCAGTGTCCGAAATGAGCGCAATCGCTCAGTATATCAACAATGAGAACCGGCTTGCCAGCGTGAAATGCCCGGTCGCCAAAACGCTGCTCGGTATTGCCATGGCCGAAATGATGCATTTACAGAAGTTAGGCGAGCTGATCGTGCTGCTCGGCGGGACACTCGATTTCACCGCCCCGTACCGCAGCGGAAACAGAAAGCTCTGGACACCGGAATATCTGACGATTCCGGAGCAGGCAAGGCAGATGCTGCAGGCCGATATGGACGCGGAGAGGGCGGCGATTGATCAGTACCGGATGCATATCAACCGGATTGCAGATAATTGCGTCAATGCCGTGCTGGAAAGGATTATTGAGGACGAAGAGTACCATATTATGGTTTTGAGGCTGCTGATGAAAACAATGTGAAAGGGGCGAAAACCTTGCTGAGAATTTCAGAGTGTGACCCCTTTCACATAGAAATATCGAGAATGAACCCGTGCGTGGGTTCATTCTCGATATTTCCGGGCGGTTGCAATGACTGGCTCCGCGATCACGCGAAAAGCGTGCAGCCCTGGCTTTTGAAATATTCAATTTTTTCTTCTAATTGTGCCGGAGGGATGTCGAGCTTATCTGCCAGGCATTTTCTGCAGAGGAAGGAATCCTTTGCTCCTCTGTTTACAAACTTCCGGTAGGCGCCAATGTCGTTTTGTTCGAGTGCCCTTCCGCAATGGATGCAGCCGCTCATGCTCTGTCCACAACCTTTGCGCGGAATACGGCGCAGTCGAACGGCTCGAGCTCCCACATAATGCTGGCGTTTGCGGTGCTGGCCTTTTTACCGGTCCAGATGTCGGTCATGGACAGGGTCTTTCCGGTGCTGTGCGGCAGGCCGAGCTCATCCAGATTGAAGCGGGAAACAGCCTTTTCGCTGCCCATGTTGAACAGGCCGATCGCAATATCGCCTCCCGCAAGATTTTTGGCATAAGCGGTTACGTTTTCCTGCCATATTCCCCGGATCGGGTAAGGCTGGCGGCAGCCAGGATCCTGATTGATGGCAATCAGCTCTTTATTTGTGAGAACAGCCTTTGTCTCCGGCGTCATTTCCCGGATGTCGCAGCCGATCATCAGCGGAGAACCCATGAACGCCCAGATCGAGAAATGGGTCCGGTACTGGATATCGCTGCAGCCGGACAGGCCGACGTTGCCCTTGCCATGCATGCCGACGATCAGCATATCCATGTCGTTGAAGCAGCCGACGCCGTTGTAAGGAAGCAGATTCTCCTGCTGCTTTGTCAGATCCCTGACAGAATCCCATTTATCAAAAATGTCCCCCGTGGAGCGCCACATGGAGGCAGCGGTGGTCTTGATCCATTTATGCGTCTCATCCGCACCCCACGAGCAGGCGGAAAACAGAATGTCGCGCCTGCAGTTTTCCAGCGCAAGCCCCATACGGCGGTAGAGAATCTCGCCCGGTATGATCGGGCTGTGGTAGCAGTAATCGTACTTTAAGAAGTCGACACCCCATTCCGCGAAGGTGGCTGCGTCGATAAATTCATGCTCAAAGCTGCCCGGATACCCGGCGCAGGTCAGATTACCCGCGCATGAATACATGCCGAATTTCAGTCCTTTCCCATGTACATAATCCGCCACGGCCTTCATTCCATTTGGGAATTTGGCCGGGTCCGCTGCCAGACGGTCGTTTTTATCCCGCTCCCGCAGCGACCAGCAGTCGTCAATGACCAGATATTCGTAACCCGCGTCGCGCAGCCCGCTCTCGACCATGCAGTCTGCCGTCTGACGGATCAGCTCCTCGCTGATATCGGCTCCAAAGGTGTTCCATGAATTCCAGCCCATTGGCGGTGTCAGTTTTACCATCGCAATCACCTGTCCTTTCGGAAAATCATTTTCTGTTTTTGCCGGATGCCTCTTTCGCAGAGAATTTCGCTGATTTTTGCGGGTACATCCGGATACACACTCATTATATAAAATATGGTACGGCGAGTCAAGCCGGTGCGAACGATCGATCTTACGAGCTTGCACTGTTATAATGCCGGATCCCGCTTTGCCAGAGGATGGCGGTCAGGGCACTGAATACCGCCAAAACCAGCAGCCCGAGGCCTGCCAGCTGCCAGCTCATCTCGCCGATCAGGCTCTGAACCGGCAGAGTCGCCATAATTCCGTAGGGAAGAATGCCGTAAAAAATCACCTTGTAAATGCCGTAAAATGCAATTCCCGGAAGCTTCATGCACAGCTCGATGCCGGCCTCCTCGAGCTGTGTGAGCCTTGCGTCAGTCACAAAAAAGAAGGAGAGCGCCCGGATGATGACCTCCATCTCATAATACAGGACGGCCATGACAAGCAGCCAGAAGACGTATGCTGCAATCTGCGCTGCGTCCGCATGAAGCTCTGCTGCGGCAAAGCCGTAACCGATGATGCCGATGCTCATGACAACGAGCGGGACGGAGCCGGGGTTGACCTGCTCAAAGGTCAGGCGCAGCAGGGGACTGACGGGCTTTGTCAGATACAGATCCATATCTCCGCTCTTAATTTTGGCAGGGATGGCATTCAGACCAAAAAAGAAGATCACCATGCTGACTGCATTCAGGAGAGAGAATGCGCCGATGTATAAAATCATTTCGCCCCTTCCCCAGCCACCGATCGTGTCGACATTCGCATAGACGGCCTGAAACACAAGAAGCTGTACGGCAAACAGACTTCCGTCCACGAAAAACGGCCCGAAAAAGCTCAGTCGGAACAGCAGGACCTTCTGGAAACGGAGCCGGAGCAGTTCCCTCAATATTCTGAAATTTTTCAGTGTCCGAGAAATGACCGGAGAATGCCTGCGGTTACAATTATTTGGTTTTGAAAGAAAACGGTTTGACTTTGGAAGAACGTTATCTGGTTTTTGGTTAGAATTATTCTGTTTTAACATTTGCTGTCCTTTCTTGTTTTAGTTTTGATGCTTGGGGCCCATTGTTTTTCTTTTTGCGCCTTCCTTTTATGCACTGATTTTTATGCACTGCTTCTATACCCTCCTCATATCCCTGCACCGTCATATTTGAGCCGGTATTTCCTCCAGGTCGTCCGAATCAGCAGCCCGAGTGCCGCGCACCAGAGAGCGAGGACGAGGATACCGATGCCCGCTTCTTCCCGGCACTGTCCGGTGAGCAGCATTGACGGCAGATATGTAATGTAATAGAACGGCAGCAGCTTCATAACTCTCAGTACCGTTTCCGGAAACAGCACGAGCGGAACGATGCTGCCGGTTACCAGTGCGGTCAGGTTGTTTTTGATCATCAGAAATGTGCCGATTTCCTCATACTTCAGAGTCAGCAGACCGAGATAATAATTGAGCTGCACCATGAAAAACAGTCCCAGCACGACCATAATAAGCGCTTCGAGAAGAATGAGGGGGCTGCTCACAAATACAAAATGGATCCGGAAAATAAAGATCCAGATCAGTGCCGCGGCCAGATCAAAGCCCAGATAAAACAGCACGCTGCCCGCCTCCATCGCCGTGAAATATCCGAGAATGTTGATTGGCAGCACCATGT
>CAMWWR010000193.1 GCA_947178045.1 uncultured Clostridia bacterium | reverse complement strand
GCCGCCTTGTCCGCGCCGATCTGGAATCCCGATCGTTCACATTGCTCTGGTACGCACCGTAAGCGCCCAATCTGTTCATTTTTCCGCCCTCCTTAGCTTTTTGTCAAATCCGTTTGAAACCTTTGTAAATATATCGGCCAAAGGCATGGAAATGTTTACCCTCTTTCGCTTTTACCGGTCCAGTTTTTCCACAGCTGCTGCTTCTGTCGCATTCCGAATTTTAAGATCTCCCAGAGGGAATCCACCGCTTCCGGCCCATAGCATTGCATGTAGGAAATATGCATAAAAACAGCTCCCTGCCAGAGCAGGTCATATTCCTCCGCGGACATGCTTATTTCGGCCGCTCCCCCGTAATATCCGTGCAGGAACGCTTCCGCCAGATCAAAGCGGTAGCGCATCTCCCCCGTTTCCTGGTTAAAATCAACAAACTGCATGATAAACGCCCAGCCGAGGTCGAGATGCCGGCTCCCGATGCCCGAGTCGTCCAGGTCGATCAGCACGACCTCTCCGCTCTCTCTGCGCATCGCATTGTGCGGGCCGAGATCCGTCCTGCCGAATCAGAACTCGATTCCTTTTCTTGCGGCAATTCCCTTCTCGTAGGGATGGCGCACACACTCCATCCGCGTAATATAGTCGGCGGCATCCTCAAGAAAATCGTCCGCACCGCGGCCGGTAATTACAAGCTCAATCTCCCCTGTGCTTCCTGCCCTTCCCCTGTCCAGCAGCGTTTTAAGCTTTTCCGGAGCCAGTAATCTCCATTTCACAGCCCAGGTCAGCTCATCCATGATAATCATCCGGCATGTTTCACCTTCCGCCTCCTCCAAAAGGCGATCCAGAATGCGGTTGTGTATTTTGGTAAGCTCCGCTTTGTCCGCCTCGGACATGGACGAATAGAAGCCAAAATTTTTATCGCTGCGCAGGATTTTCATCTGCGGAAGACTGCTCAGCACATAAAGCTCCCCCGTGTCATTCCCCTTCATAAACTGAGCGAAGCATACGCCAAACCCTCTTCCCGCAGCCCGCACGGCAAGCCCGATGGCGGCGGTCGTCTTGCCCTTTCCCTCGCCCGTGTACAAATGTATCATTTCATTTCCCTTTCTGCAGCCGCCCGCGCAGCTGCTCTACAGTCCCATGATGCGGCGGACAGCACTCATATCCAGATTGGCGCGCAGCGTCCCTGCCAGCCTGTCAAACTGCTCCTCGCGCCAGGCTTCCATAGAGAATCCGCCCAGCTCTCTTCTCTCAATGCCCCTGCGCCGACAGAGCATCTGTATCAGAGCCGTCCGGAATTCCTCCTCGTCAAAAAGACCGTGCAGATAGCTGCCAAGCACATTTCCCCGGCAGCAGCCGTCCGGGCCGTCCTCCAGCTGCAGCAGCGTTGTTCCGCCGGACGGGTCGGGCCCCATACTGTCGTCCGACGCTACGGCATCCTCCCCGCCTTTTATCGTCTCTGTCGTATCCTCTTCATCTCTTGCGGCCGGAACGGTTCTTCCCATGTGAATCTCATATCCGCTCACCCGCTTTCCGGAAAGGCTTTCGAATATTCCTGTCAGCTGCGATACCGTCCCTGTATTTTGCCGTCTCCTTTTTTCCGGCTCATAGAAGGTGACAACCGGGAGCAATCCCATTCCCTGTATCTGTCCGCCGCCCTCCGCGCCGCAGGCATCGGTGATCCTTCTGCCGAGCATCTGATAACCGCCGCATATCCCGATGACCGGAACGCCATCCCCCGCCAGTCTTTTGATTGCCGCCTCCAGACCGCAGGCGCGGAACCACCTCAGATCGGATATTGTATTTTTTGTTCCGGGGATGCAGATCAGATCGGGGCTTCCCAGCTCTGCTGTTTTCGTCACATAGCGCACGGACACATCCTTCTCTGCCCCAAGCGCCTGAAAATCCGTAAAATTGGACAGCTTCGGAAGGCGTATGACCACGATGTCGATGCAGCCGCGCACTGCCCTCTGTTCCAGGCCTTCCGCCAGCGAATCCTCCTCCTCGATATCTACTTCCATATACGGCACTACCCCGAGGATATCCTTCCCGCACCGTTCGGTAATCATGGCAAGCCCCGGCTCAAGAATCCGCTTATCCCCGCGGAACTTGTTGATGATGAGCCCACGGATGCGCTCCTGCTCCTGCTGTTCCAGCAGCATCACAGTGCCGATCAGCTGGGCGAACACACCGCCCCTGTCAATGTCGCCCACAAGCAACACCGGGGCGTCGGCAATGTCCGCCATTCCCATATTCACAATATCGTCCGCCTTCAGATTGATCTCCGCGGGGCTTCCCGCTCCTTCTATCACAATGATGTCATATTGGGAAGCCAGGCTTTCGTATGCTTCACGAATGACGGGAATATACTCCCGCTTTCGCCGGAAATAGTCCATCGCCCGCATGTTTCCCATGACCTCCCCGTTTACAATGACCTGGGAGCCCATGTCCGTGGTGGGCTTGAGCAGGATCGGATTCATGCGCACCGACGGCTCAATGCCGCATGCCTGTGCCTGCACCGCCTGCGCCCTCCCCATTTCCAGATTCTCTTTCGTTATATAGGAATTCAGCGCCATATTCTGCGATTTAAACGGCGCCACCCGGTAGCCGTCCTGTTTAAAGATCCGGCAGAGCCCCGCCGCGATCAGACTTTTCCCTACATTGGACATTGTCCCCTGTATCATAATCGGTTTCGCCATTTTTCCTCCGTTCCGGAGCGCTTCTGCTTCTCTCCTTCTGTCCGCGCCTTCGCTCCTGCTGCCTTCCGTCCCTCCCGCCCTTTACAGGCGGCGCATCGCATCCAGAAGCGCCTCATTCTCCTCCCGTATCCTGACGGCGATGCGAAAATATCCCCTTGAGCCGCTTTCCTCCAGTCCTCGGTAATTCCCGCAGTCCCTGATCAGGATTTGCGTCTCCAGCAGTCTTTGATACAAATCCTTCCTCCCCCGAAAAAGAAGAAAGTTTGCCTCGGACGGATACTGCTTTTCTACGATCCCGGGCGGCAGCAGCGAGAGCTCCCTCGACAAAAATTCCCGCTCTGTATCAATCAGGCGTACGGTTTCCCCGACAAATCCCTGCGCCCTCAGAGCCTGTATCCCCGCCATCTGCGCCGGGACGGAGGTATTCCACGGCTGCAGGCACCTTCTAAGCCCGGAAAGCAGGCTCCTGTCCGCTGCCATGGCATACCCCAGCCGCAGCCCCGGCATCCCGAAGATCTTGGTAAATGCCCGCAGCACAATGACATGCGGAAAGCGTTCCAGACTATGCTTCAGGGTCAGCTCCGCCTCCCTCCCCACAAAGGGAAGGAAGCATTCGTCCACGCACAGCCATGTCCCCGTTTCCTCACAGCGCCCGGCGATTCGAAGCAGCAGTTCCTTCCCGACGGACACTCCGGTCGGATTGTTGGGATTACACAGAAGCACAAGCGATATGTCTGCTCTGACAGCGTTTAAAAACGCCTCCTCCAGGCAAAAGCCCGTCTCCTCTCGCATTCTCCAGAAAACACATTCTCCTCCAAACGCAGTCACGGCGGCCTCATATTCCCCAAATGCCGGTATCGGGATCAGCGCTCTTTTCGGGCGCAGATACGCTATGAGCGCATAGAGAAGCTCCGCTGCTCCGTTTCCCAGAATAAGCTGCTCCGCTTTCACGTCTTCCTGTTGTGCCAGCAGGCCGCGCAGTTCCTCCCCTCTCCAGTCCGGATACTGCGCGCAGAGCTCCACTCCCCGCTTTGCCGCCTCCACACAGCCGGGCGGCATCCCAAGCGGATTGATGTTCACGGAAAAATCATGCCTCACCCTGTTTCGATAAACATCTCCGCCGTGAAGATACTCCATCGCCGTCCCCCTTCCTGTGTATGACAAATCAGATGTTCATTTTCGAAGCCTCATTTTTTTCCGGTTCCTCGGCCCCGCTTTTCACACTTTTTCACATTTTTTCGCATTTTCTCGCGTTTTTTCGCGTTTTTTTTGCGTTTTTCCATTTCACGCTCTTGTTTTCCGGTTCTGTGCCTGCCTTCCGAATTTCGGTTTCACCTGCCTGCACCTACAGCTTTTTGGAGGAACAGGCCGTTGCTTATTACTTACAGCTCCGCTGCGGCCATGGCCGCCAGCACCAGAATTCCGACCGCGAAAACAATTCCGGAGGTCGCATACAGAAGCCGGTTGGCACGGACAATGTCCTCCGCCTCCACGCTTCTCGCGGCATCACCTATAACCGGCTTTTTGTGCAGGACTCCGAAATACCAGGCATCCCCCGCAAGCTGCACCCCCAATGCCCCCGCACAGACAGACTCCGTCTGCGCGGAGTTCGGGCTGGCATGACAGTATCGATCTCTTCGAAAAATGAACGCCGCTTTTTTCCCGTCCATTCCGAGAAGAAATGCTGCCCCGATCATGCACACTGCAGAAACTCTTGCCGGAATAAAATTGCAGACATCATCCAGCCGGGCGGCAAAGCTTCCGAAATACCGGTATCTGTCATTGCGGTAGCCCACCATGGAATCCATCGTGTTCACCGTTTTGTACGCCACACCTCCCAAACCCCCGAACAAAAGCATGTACAGCAGGGGCGCGACCACGCCGTCGGACGTATTTTCCGCCACGGTCTCCACAGCCGCCTTCGTAATGCCTTCCTCCGTCAGCTTATCCGTGTCCCTGCCCACAATCATGGACACCGCCCTTCTGGCTGTCTCCACATCCCCGTTCTTCAGGGCACGCCAGACCTTCATGCTCTCCGTCTTCAGGGATTTCATAGCGAGCATCTGATAGCATAGAATACATTCTAGCAAAATTTTCACGGCCGGGTGCAGCA
>CAMWWR010000192.1 GCA_947178045.1 uncultured Clostridia bacterium | reverse complement strand
CCTTCAGCTTGTTCTCTATAATGCCGATCGTCAGCTTTGTCGCGTAGACCGGCACGTTGATCTCCTTGAGCACATACGGCAGCGAGCCGATATGATCCTCATGTCCGTGCGTGATCACAAAGCCCTTTACCTTATCAATATTTTCCTTCAGATATGTGATATCCGGAATGACAAGATCGATTCCGAGCATCTCGTCCTCCGGGAAGGCAAGGCCGCAGTCCACGACGATGATGCTGTCATCATACTCGAAGGCCGTGATGTTCATACCGATCTGCTCCAGGCCGCCGAGCGGGATGATCTTTACTCTGCCGGAGCCGCCCTGTCCCGCGCTGCGCGCCGGCTGCCGGTTCTCTCCGGCTGCCGCTTTCCGCACCGGCTTCTTCTCCTGCGTGACCACTGCCGGAAGCGCTGCCACAGCCGGCTGGGACGGAATGTTCTCCCGCAGGGGCTCCGGCTTCACTGCTCTCCTTCTCGGCCGCCGGCCCGCGCCTCCCGCCGGTCCGCTTATGCTGTTCGTCCCATTGCCGTTCCCTGTACCGTTCACGCCGTTCATTGAGTTTCCCGTGCCGTTGGCGCCATTCGTCCCGCTTCCTGCGCCGTTCGTGCTTCCGTTTCCCGCTCCGCTCCCGGCAGCGCTGCGGCCCTGTACGCTCGTCCTTCTGCGAACCGCGGCTTCCTTCTTTTCCCGCACCGCGCCGCTCTTTGCCGTCTCCTCCGCTCTGGCCTGGCTCTTTCTCGTCCTGCCCGCAGTGCTGAGTCTGCGCGTCCTTCTTTCCTGCTGTACCGGAGTCTTTTCTGTCCTCGCCTCGCTGCCCTCCGGTAATTCATTTTCTTTCTTCAAAATTGCACCTCCATTTTTTTGATATGTAGCGAAAGCCAGCCGTTCGACCAATATATCGGATATATTTTTCCGTATTTTTCCGTTCGCCCCTCCTACGGGCGCACAGGAAATTGAGCAGGGGAAAGATTTTCTCCCCTACTTGTTCGCGCCGGGCGCATGCTGCATCCGCAGCTGCACTCCTTATGCGTCCGTGCACATTTAAAGAAGAGTTCCGTCCGCGAAACTCTCCGCCGTCTCTTTTCCGCTCTCCGCTACTTGCTTCTATCTGTATTCTGCCCATTTCCAGAACTTTTTTTCTGCATCGGACAAATTACTATTCTGATTTTAATTATTTCTCCGGCTCTCCGACCGCCTCATCCCCGGCTTCCTCAACGACCTTCTCATTTCCGGAAAACTCTGCGTCTTCGACGAGCTCCGCATCCTCGACCAGCTCGCGGAACAGTCCCGCAACCGCATTCAGCTCCTGCTCGTCCTCCACCATCTCATACACTGCTTCCTCGGAATCCTCGCGCGACGTATCCTTTAAGATATAGACCTCCGTCTCCTCCGCGTCCGCATCCTCCGTCACAAGCAGATAGCTCATGCCGTAAAATCTGGTCTGTTCCAGCACATAAAACCAAACCGTTTCACCGTCGCCGGTCCGAAACGGAATTCTCATATCTCCCGAACTCTCCGTACCCATTCAAAACCTTTCTGTATATACCGCCCCCGGCAAGAGGCAAACCCTCTTCCAGAGGCTCACGGATCTGCAAAGAAATGTGCCGCTTCGCGGCGCAAATCCACTGCGGAAAACACCCTAATCAGCGTTTCCCTGATCCTCCGTCCGTTCCCGGCTGCTGCGCCAGTCGAGATAATTCTGCAATATCAAAACGGCCGCAAGCTTATCCACCACCTCATTTTTCCGGCGGTAATTCATCTCTGCCAGATCGAGGACGCGGTGCGCCGAAACGGTCGTCAGCCGCTCGTCCCACAGCACCGTCTCAAGCCCCGTCCTCCGCCGGATATCCGCTGCAAAGCTCTCGGATTTCTCCGCTCTCTCGCCGACGGTATTGTTCATGTTTTTCGGGTAGCCGATCACGACAAGGCCGACCGAATATTCCGCAATCAGCTGCTCAATACGCGCATACGTCTGGCGCAGCTTACTCTCATGCTTGCGCCGGATCACCTCGATCCCCTGCGCCGTACAGAGCAGCTCGTCGCTGATCGCCACGCCGACCGTCATCGCCCCGACGTCCAGTCCCATGATTCTCATATCGTTCCCCGTCCCGACTGATCCCCGTCAAAGTGATACCGGATATAGTCCTTCAGAAGCTCCTCGATAATCTCGTCGCGCTCCACCTTCATGATAAGGCTGCGCGCCCCGAGATGGCTTGTGATATAGGTCGGATCACCCGACATGACATAGCCGACGATCTGATTCACCGGATTGTATCCTTTTTCCGTCAGAGCAAGATAGACCGTATCAATGACATCCCTGACTCCCTGTTCCGGATCCTTCTGAGCCCTGAAATACTGCGTACTGGACAATTCCTGCATGCCTCTTCACATCCTTTGCTTTTCCCCATTCTACTACCGCCAAAAACGCTTGTCTATATGATAATACAAGTGTTCGAAAATTTCAATGTATTTTCTTCCATTTCAGAAAATATTCATAAATCCCGGCTCGAAACGGGTCGCTCCCGCGGCCTTTATTGCACGCTCTGACGGGCATTTCCTCCGCATGCCTCACGCCTTACTCGCCGCAGAGGAACGCCTCCCGCAGCTGCCCGCCGACCGTATGCTCCGATACCCGGCAGGCAAGAATCCGGTTCGACCAGTCCTCCCCGGTCCGCACGGCGAACCGCACATACCGCTCGTTGTGCCCGGTCATGTACGTCTGCCCGGAAAACGCCGCGGCCTCCTCGAACAGAATTTTCGTCGTCCGTCCTGCGAAGGAATCCTCGTACGCCCGGCGCAGCCTCTGCTCCAGTGCCAGCAGCTCCTCGCTCCTCCTTGTCTTTTCCGGCTCCGGTATCTGCCCCGGCATATCGGCCGCCTTTGTCCCCTTCCGCCTGGAATACTTGAAAATATGCATCTGTGCGAAGCCGATTTCCTCCAGAAAACGCCTTGTAACCGCAAATTCCTCCTCCGTCTCACCCGGAAAGCCGACGATAACGTCGGTCGTGATGGCCGGATTCTCAAAATGCCGCCGCAATATCCCGCAGCTCTCCCGATAGTCCTGCGTGTTGTAGCGGCGGTTCATCCGCGCAAGCGTCGCGTCGCAGCCGCTCTGCAGCGAGAGATGAAAATGCGGGCAGACCTTCGTTCCGGCAAGCTCTGCCGCAAGCTCCTCCGTGATAATCCGCGGCTCAAGAGAGCCGAGCCGGATCCGCTCAAGTCCCGGCACACGGTCCAGCTTCCTGATCAGGGCAAGAAGCGGAGCCTGTTCGCCCGGTATCCGCAGTTCAAAGCGCTGCTTCTCAGGATAGGCCTCAAAGCCGTAGGACGACAGATGGATCCCCGTCAGCACGATCTCCCGATAGCCCTGCGCGGTCAGCCGCTCCGCCTCCGCAAGAATCTCCTCCTCCCTCCGGCTTCGGATGCGCCCGCGCGCAAACGGAATAATGCAGTAGGTACAGAACTGATTGCAGCCGTCCTGAATCTTGATAAAGGCGCGCGTTTTTTCCTGCGCCGCGGAAAAACCGAGCTCCTCGTACTCGCGCTCCCTGCTGACGTCGGCAAGCTGCCGTGCCCTTCTGCCCTCGAGATACTCCAGCACGAGCGCCACGATCTCCCTCTTCTGCTGGTTGCCGACAAGCACATCGACCGCGCAGTCCTCCCGCACCTGCTGCTCCGCCGCCTGCACATAGCAGCCGGCCGCCACGACAACCCCGTCCGGATTGCGCTTTTTCGCCCGGTGCAGCATCTGCCGCGATTTCCGGTCGGCAATATTCGTCACCGTGCAGGTATTCACGACATAAAAATCCGCCGCGTCGTCAAAGTCGACCGTCCGCGCGCCCGCCTCCTCAAAAAGCCGGCGCATCGCCTCCGTCTCATACGAATTCACCTTGCAGCCGAGCGAGAGAAATGCCGCCGTTTTCCCGGCGAGCGGCTGTCCTGTTGTTTCCTGCATAATATCCGACCCTTCCTTCCCGTTTTCAAATTTCAGTCACGCCGGGGCGCTTTCCCGCGAATGCGGACAACCGCCAGGACCCTGCGGCGCGCAGACCTGTCCGCAATGCCGCCCTGCGCCGTCCCGCATAAAAAATCCACGCCTGTTTTATCCAACATTAGCCATAATTATCAAATGCCACAATGATTTTTATTGACTTTGCATATTGACAAGTAACGGTGCAAATTGTACCATTAGGACAGGGGTACGTCCGCGTACCCAAAATGTCATATAAGCAAGGAGGAGTCCAAATGAAAACCGTTAATATTTCGCTTAATTCCATCGATAAGGTAAAGGCTTTTGTCAATGATGTCACCAAATTTGACACGGATTTCGATCTGATCTCGGGCAGATATGTGATCGACGCGAAGTCCATCATGGGCATCTTCAGCCTCGATCTGTCCAAGCCGATCGAGCTGAACATTCACAGCGAGGATGACGCGGAGAAGGTGCTCGAGGTATTAAAGCCTTATATCGTCGAGTAAAAGCGGGGGACACAGTTACTTTTGGGGAGGATACAGGTCTGTATCCTCTTTCTTTTATGCGCAGAGAGGAAAGAACCTTCCCTGCTCGATTGCGCACGAACGCCAATATGCGCGAACATGCATAAGGAATATAGCCGCTTGCAGCGATACGCGGGCGGCGCGGTGAGCAAGCGGAGAAGCTTCCCCCTGCTCGATTGCAGAAGCTCCATCAGCCAATCCGGATGGTTTCCGCCGTCTGAATCGCCGTCTGCATGAGCCCGTCGATTTTTTCCGCCAGAAGCTCCTCCGATTTTTCGATATCCGAGAGCACCGGTTTTGTGACCGCGTGCTTTGCCACAAAGATCGTGC
>CAMWWR010000191.1 GCA_947178045.1 uncultured Clostridia bacterium | reverse complement strand
GAATAGCCGCAGGAAGCAGGGAATAACAGCAGGACGCATGGGAGTATCTGCAGGAAGCAGAGAATAGAGGCAGATAGCGAGGGCATAACCGCAGGATACGGGGGAGTATCTGCAGGAAGCAGGGAGAGTATCCGCAGGAAGCAGAGAATAGCCGCAGGATGGGGGATATCCGGAATGGTGCAGGCTTCCGGATATCCCCCCGAGAGGGCCTTGGGATGCTGTGCGGGACAGCTCACAGAAAATGCAGCTCTCCCTTTTTCAGCCGGAAGGCCACATCGGCCTGCCCCGCCAGGTCGTTTGAGTGGGTGACGATGACGACACATTTGTTCATCCTGTGTGCGCATTCCTTCAGAAGGGCCGTGATCCCGGCGGCGGTATCCTCGTCGAGATTGCCGGTCGGTTCGTCGGCCAGGAGGAGGGGCGCATCCGAGGCCAGCGCGCGGGCGATCGCCACGCGCTGCTGCTGGCCGCCGGAAAGCTTCCGGACGTTCCTGCGGCATTCCTCCCTGCCAAGCCCGACGCGCTCTAAAATGGGAAAGGGCGGGAGCGGGGAGGTCAGGGAGACATTTTCCTCCGGCGTGAGGTAGTCGATCAGATTGTAGTTCTGGAAAATAAAAGCGACATTGCGTTTCCGGTGGGTGGCAAGTCCGAGTGCTCCGATGTCCTGTCCGTCGTACAGAATCCTTCCGCCCGTCGGGCTGTCCAGGCCGCCGAGCAAGGAGAGCAGCGTTGTTTTCCCGCAGCCGGACGGACCCGAGATCGCGTACATTTTTCCCGCTTCCAGCTCGGCGCTCACGCCTTTCAGTATTATTCTTTTGTTGTCGTAGGTGTATCGGACCTTATCCATTGTTATTGTGCTCATATCAATATTCATACCTTTCCGAAACGAGATTATATTTTGAGGAAGCGCTA
Source organism: uncultured Clostridia bacterium (assembly GCA_947178045.1). Classification (GTDB taxonomy): domain Bacteria; phylum Bacillota; class Clostridia; order Lachnospirales; family Lachnospiraceae; genus RGIG4057. The sequence continues at coordinate 3,929 of CAMWWR010000191.1, read as the reverse complement.
AGGAAGCGCTGATTTAATTCAGCAATTCTTCAAGAGTTTAAATTTTTGCACGGTTCTTCCAGACCGGTACAACTCCGGTTCCGTCAGCTCATCCTCGCCAGGATTTCCCGCGGCTTCATCCGAAGAACCGGCATTGCGGCCGCCGTGACGGAAAAAAGAATGAGCGCGGCACCGAATCCGTACAGGCAGAGGATCGCGGAGGGCGGAATGACCACCTCGATGTTCGTCAGATTGCTCTGCCCCTCGAATTTCGGCGCGAGATCATCGGAGCGCAGGATGGTGCCGCCATCAACCGCGGTTCCTGGCATACCGGGATTGCTTTCGGAGTCGGAAGCTCCGGTATCCGCCGTGTAATCCAGAAGCCTGCCGCCGATCGCTTTTGCGGTCACGGCGCTGGTAAAAATAGAAAGGGACAGAGCGAGCAGCGCGATCACAAGCACTTCCGTCAAATACTGGAGAGCGATATTTGCCCTGGAAAAGCCAAGGGAGAGCAGGATGCCGCTCTCGTGGACGCGCTCCTTCATGCGGCCTGCCAGTGTGAAGTACAGAATCGCCGTGCCGGCGAGGAGCACCAGAAGAATCAGGACGGAGACGAGCCGGTCCATATTTGCCAGAGGCTCCGAAACGGAATCGGCGCTGCTGCTGTCGCTCTGCACGATGAAATCCGTCGGATCGATCTCCGGCAGCGCTTTAACCTGCGCGACAATATCCTTCAGCCTGGCAGGGTCGTCCACATAGAAATTGATTTTCTCATAGCCGTCGTCCGGTGTTTCGGGGCGCACATGGCGGATAACGTCCATCGTCGTATAGATCGCGTTGTCCATCGACCAGTTGGAAAGCATTGCGGAGCTTTTGGCGGTGGCGTGGAACAGGCCGGCAATCTCTACCTCAAGCTTTGTTTTGACCGCGTCCACACCCTTTAAGGATGCCTGAAATTCGGACATGGAAAGAATAATTCTGTCCCCGACGGCAAGGCCGTTCTGCTCTGCCAGCTCCCGGCTGATCATAACAGCATTCGAATCTTCTGCGGTGATATGGCGGCCGCTTACCAGCTCCAGGTAGCCGCCGGTAAAGGAGCTGTCGAACGCGGTGTTTGTGCTTATATATGCGGTGATGGTGGAACCGAAATCCCCATAGCTGGCAAGCAGTGCGTTCAGGCCGTTGTCCTCGTCGGCTTCGATCAGTTCCAGCGTTTTCCCGTTTTGGTCGGAGGCGACAACATAGTTGGTGGCCGTTGCGTTGCAGCCCCGGATGCCGTCAACCTTTTCCATAATGGTATCCGCAAGCTCCGCGGTGAGCGGCGCGCCCGAATACCAGGACTGGTAGCCAAAGCCTCCGACAGCCCGGGACTGCCATTTGTCAGGGTCGGAGGTGTTCTGCTCCATCGTGAATACTCCGCCGAGCGCCTGCCTTACATTGAGCTGCGCCGTCCGGACTGCGGCCCGTATGGCGGTTCCCGACAGCGCCAGCGTGGCCGTCACAAGAAAAAGCAGCAGCAGAAGGAGCGATTTGCCGCGCTTGCGAACAATGTAAGTAAGCGCGCGGCGAAATGGTGACATCATAAAAACCATCCTTTCTTATGCAAAAAATTTCAGGGGCGCACCCCATGAGTCGAGCATACAAAAGAATGGTTTTATTTTGATTTTGACAGGATTTAATTTTGGTTTTATTTTTCGGATGCCTTTTCCGGCCCTGTCCGTCAGCCCTCCCTCTCGGAGCCATTTTCCGGGTGCCCGGGCTGCCCGCAGGGCAGGAGCTTCACTGTGAAGGTGACGCTGTCGTCGCAGCTGGTGATGGCAAAGGGGAGCCGGTGCAGCTCGAGGATTGTTTTTACCAGATACAGGCCGAGACCGCTGCCGCCCGTCCGCTTGCTGCGGGATTTTTCGATCCGGTAAAACGGCAGGAAGAGCCGGGGGATTTCCTCTTCGGGCAGCGTGACGCCCGTATTCTGTACGGTGAGAGCTTCTTCGGATAACCGAATGCTGACGGTGCTGTTTGCCGGAGAGTGCCGCACGGCATTGCTCAGAATATTGTGGACCGCCTTCCGGAACAGGGCGGTGCTGCCGGAAATCCAGGCTTCTGCGATATCCTGCCGAATCTCGATGTTCTTTTCCTGCGCCAGGGGCAGCAGCGATTCCAGTGCGGCGCGCAGGCATTCATGCACTGCGACCTGCTCCTCCTGTCCGGCCAGCCCGTTTATTTCAAGCCTTGAGATGGAGAGGATTTCCCGAACCAGCTGCTCCATATTTTCCACCTCGCGCAGGGTCTCCGGTAAAATGCGCTTTACGTCCTTATATTTTCCGATTTCCAGGAGCATGCTCTCGATCTGTCCCTTCAGAATTGTGACGGGCGTTTTCAGCTCATGGGATGCGGCGGCAAAAAAGTCGCGCCGCTGCTTTTCGGCGGCGTTCACAGCCGCAATTTCCAGCCGGAGCTGTCCGTTGGCGGATTCCAGCTCCTCCATTGCCTGTGTCAGCCTTTGCGAGAGGGTATTCAGGCTGGCTGCCAGAATCCCCAGCTCGTCGGAGCGGCTGACGTCGCACTGCCACGTCATGTCCAGCTGCGCCATCCGTTTTGCTACGCTGCAGAGCTTTAACACGGGGCGTACCATCACCCGGCTGCAAAGCCAGGCGCTGACCGCGGAGACAAGGAGGATGGCCGCAAATACGAAGGGCAGCAGCTGAAGAAAGGTATGGTTGAGCTCCTCCGCCGTGGATGCGATGCAGAGGATGTTCAGAAAGCTCGATGCTTCGTGATTCGCAAATTGCAGCGCGATCGACACGGTAAAGCTGTTTTCCGCGCCGGAAATCCGGTTGATATCGCCGAAGCTTTCGGAATCCTCGCCGGTGATCAGAACGGCGGCCAGATGGTTTTGCATGCAGAAATCCCGGATGCTGTTCTTTGCAGTCTGCGAGTCCATGTGCGCCAGCTCCGATGCCAGCCGGTCGATCGACTCATGGATCCTGCGATTGGAAAGCGTGGTATACTGGCGCGGGATGATCCACATGACAATGCCGTAGAGGAGCAGGCTGCAGGCGGCCAGCATTGACATGACCCAGAAAAAGACCTTTGCCGAAAGGCTGTTTTTAATTTTTCGCAAGACGATAGCCCACCCCCCGGATCGTTTCGATGCAGTCGACGCCGAGCTTGCGGCGCAGATTCATAATATGGATGTTGACCGCCTTTTCCTCCCCGGCAAAATCATAGCCCCAGCCCTGGTTGAGCAGATTGCCGCGTGTGAACACGCGGTTCGGATTTGCCAGGAACAGCCGGAGAAGCTCAAATTCTATTTTTGTCAGAGCGATCTCGTCCTGTCCGCGGTATACGCGCATCGTCTCCGCTTCAAGCCGGAGCTCCCCGTACAGAAAGATGTCCCGGCTCTGCGGGTCGGGCTGCCTGCTTCTGCGCAGCACCGCTTCGACCCGGAGCAGCACCAGCTTTAAAGAAAACGGCTTGGTGATATAATCGTCGGCCTGCAGCTCAAAAGCCTTTACCTGCGCCTCCTCGTCGTCCAGTGCGGTCAGCATGATGATCGGCGTCGGCGCATGCTCCCTCACGGCTCTGCATACGCCGTAGCCGTCCAGGCGCGGCATCATGATATCGAGCAGAATCAGGTCAAAATGCCCGCGGCGGTATTCGGCAAGGCCGTCGATGCCGTTGTCCGCCGCGCGGACCTCATAGCCGGCATCGGTCAGCAATTCACATAAAACGGACTGAATGGATAATTCATCCTCCAGAACCAATATTCTTTCAGGCATGGTCGCACCTCCGGAAATGTTTGAATTCGCGCAATAAAGCGTTTTTCAAAAGATATGTTTCAGGATAGCAGGGATTTATTTGGATTTGGTTTCGATCCGGAAACAAATTCACGTTCTTTCCTGCCGGTACAGGAGCCTTTTGTTTTTTGCACAGCAGCTTCAGTGTATAAT
>CAMWWR010000190.1 GCA_947178045.1 uncultured Clostridia bacterium | reverse complement strand
CTTTGCAGAAAGAACAGTTCCTTCCGACCCGAAATATAAAATGGGGAAACTCAAGCAAATATCTTCTTTTAATAGAGGAAAATCTGTGATAAAATAGGAAGGAAATATCGCGGGCGGACCTCGCCGCGGTATGCAGGGACAGGAAATCCCGCCGCATACTGCTTTCGGCCTTCCCGCAGCAGATCGGAGACAGAGCATGGACACGATCCAACTTCCGGAAAAAGTAAAATATATTATTCAGGAGCTCCGCGCGGACGGCTTTGAGGCGTTCGCCGTCGGCGGCTGCGTGCGCGACAGCCTGCTTGGGCGCATTCCCGGCGACTGGGATATCACGACCAACGCAAAGCCCGCTCAGGTAAAGCAGCTCTTCCCCCACACGATCGACACCGGCATCGAGCACGGCACGGTCACGGTCATGCTCGAACGCGACGGCTTCGAGGTGACGACCTATCGCATTGACGGGGAGTATGAGGATGCAAGACATCCGAAGCAGGTCGAGTTCACGCAGAACCTGACCGAGGATCTTTGCCGTCGTGATTTTACGATCAATGCCATGGCCTATAGCGACGAGACCGGACTGATCGATGTATTCGGCGGCATGCGCGACCTTGAGCAGCGCGTGATCCGCTGCGTCGGGAGGGCGGACGACCGCTTTGACGAGGACGCGCTGCGCATCATGCGCGCCGTGCGCTTTTCCGCCCAGCTTGGCTTTTCCATCGAGCAGGACACCCTGCGCTCCATCGCGTCGCATGCCGGAAATCTGAGCCGCATCAGCATTGAGCGGATCCGCACGGAACTGACAAAGCTGCTGCTCTCCGACCATCCGGAGCGCCTGCTCGCCGCGCAGGAGCTCGGCCTCACGCGCGTTTTTCTTCCGGAATTCGACCGCATGCTCGCCACGCCGCAGGAAAATCCGCACCATATTTACGACGTTGGTGCGCACACGATACACGCGCTGCAGCACCTCGTCGGCAGGGACACGCAGCTGCCCCCGAAAAATCAGCTCATCCTGCGCTATGCGGTCCTGCTGCACGATGTCGGAAAACCCGCGGTCAGAACCGTCGACGCAGCAGGCGTAGCGCATTTTTACCATCATGCCGAGACCGGCGCGGACATGGCCAGGGAGATTCTGCGCCGCCTCCGGTTTGACAACGAGACAATCGGCTCGGTCGGGCATCTGATCGCGCTGCACGATTACCGCTATGCCTCAGAGAACAAAGCCGTCTCGGAACGCACCGTGCGCCGCGCCGTCAACCGCGTCGGCCCGGACTGGCTCGAGACCCATTTCCTGCTGCAGGAGGCGGATCTCAATGCACAGAATCCCGCGCTGCTTCCCGACAAGCTGCGCCAGCTCTCGGAGGCGAAAGCGCTGGCCGGCAGGATTCTTTCCGCCGGACAGTGTATCTCCCTGAAAATGCTGGCCGTCAACGGCTCCGACCTGATCGCGGCCGGATTCCCGCCCGGCAAGAGCATCGGCGCCGCGCTCGACGATCTGCTTAATTATGTTCTGGAGCACCCGGAAGCAAACACACGCGAGGAGCTGCTCGCAAGAGCCGCCGCGCTGCTGGAGCCGGGGAAGCACTGATGAAAGCAGCGTTTCCATAAGCATATCCAAAATTAAAAAATAAAGGAGTTATCCCATGACAATTTACGACGAGCTCGTCGCCCGCGGACTGATCGCGCAGGTGACGGACGAAAATGAAATCAAGGAACTGATCAACAACGGCAGGGCGACCTTCTACATCGGCTTTGATCCGACGGCGGATTCCCTGCATGTCGGACATTTCATGGCGCTCTGCCTGATGAAGCGCCTGCAGATGGCGGGCAATAAACCGGTCGTGCTGATCGGCGGCGGCACCGGCTATATCGGCGACCCGTCCGGCCGCTCCGACATGCGCTCCATGATGACGCCGGAGACCATTCAGCACAACTGCGACTGCTTTAAAAAGCAGATGGAGCGCTTCATCGAATTCGGCGACGACAAGGCCATTATGGTAAACAACGCGGACTGGCTGCTCAAGCTCAACTACATCGACCTGCTGCGCGAGGTGGGCGCATGCTTTTCCGTCAACAATATGCTCCGCGCCGAATGCTATAAGCAGCGGATGGAAAAGGGACTTTCCTTCCTCGAATTCAATTATATGATTATGCAGTCCTACGACTTTTACCACCTGTTCCAGCATTACGGCTGCAATATGCAGTTCGGCGGCGATGACCAGTGGTCGAACATGCTCGGCGGCACGGAGCTGATCCGCCGCAAGCTCGGCAAGGATGCCTACGCCATGACCATCACTCTGCTTATGAATTCCGAGGGCAAAAAGATGGGCAAGACCGCAAAGGGCGCGGTATGGCTCGACCCGGCAAAAACCTCGCCGTTTGAGTTCTTCCAGTACTGGCGCAATGTCTCGGATGCCGACGTGCTCAAGTGCATCCGCATGCTGACCTTCCTGCCGCTCGCACAGATCGACGAGATGGACAAATGGGAGGGCAGCCAGCTGAACGCCGCAAAGGAAATCCTCGCATACGAGCTGACGAAGCTCGTCCACGGCGGGGAAGAGGCCGAGAAGGCAAAAACTGCCTCCCACGCTCTGTTCGCGGGCGGCAGTGACGATTCCAGCATGCCTTCCACCAAAATTGCCGCGGACCGGCTGACGGACGGCGCAATCGGCATTCTCGATCTGCTGGATGCCTGCAGGCTTTCCCCGTCCCGCAGCGAATCCCGCCGGCTCATTCAGCAGGGCGGCGTATTTGCTGACGAGGTCAGGGTAGAGTCCATCGACGCGAAATTCACCGCGGAGCAGCTGAAGGCCGGAATCAAAATCCGCAAGGGAAAGAAGGTATTCCACAAGGCGTATATGGAATAAGACCTTCCATACCTTCACGGGCTGTGAACTTCCTTAATACAGTCCCCGCCGCGCGGCATGCCTGCGCTCTGCTACCCGAAAACCCGCACAGACAGGGAAGGCTGCTTCCCCCTGCCTGGCCGTGATACCCGTCAGCTCTGCTGGCATGTTACTTCCAGGCGCCCCGTGCACAAAGCCGCGCCGGTCCGGTGCAGAAATGAGGTTCTTATGCTGTATTATTTTCTTCGGAGGTGCACAATGCGCCGCCTTCGCTACCTGCTGATTGCCGGTTCTCTTCTCCTTGCCCCGCTGGCCGGGTGCGGGGAGAAGGCGCCCGACACATCGGGTAATTCCGTGACACTGACCCCGGAGGCCGGAAGCTCCGGAGACCCGACCGGCACTCCCGCAAGCGGAAGCTCCGACAATCCAACCGGCACTCCCGCGGGCGGAAGCTCTGACAATCCGACCAGTGCTCCCGCGGACGGAAGCCCTGACAATCCGACCGGCACTCCCGCGGGCGAAAGCTCCGACAATCCGACCAGTGCTCCCGCGAACGAGGGTTCAAATAATCCGGCCGGGACGGACGCGGACAATGAAAACCAGAAGGAGGAGGAAAGTATGTTCCGTGATATGCTTGATTACAAAGTGATCAAAAAACTCGAGGATCACTGCGGCACCATTAAAGAAATATCCTATCAGACAAAGGACTATTTCGGCGACCAGTCCGAAATCACCAAGCACGCTTACATATATCTGCCTTACGGCTACAGTGAGGAAACAAAGTACAATGTGCTCTACCTCATGCACGGCATCGGCGGAAGCGAGCGCGAGTGGGGCATGACGGGAGACGGTTCCAAGATCAAAAAAATCATGGACAACCTGATTCACAGCGGCGAGGTCGAGCCGTTCATCGTCGTAACGCCAAACGGCCGTTCCAGCTCGGATTTCGCCAATACCAACGCGGATTTTAATTCCTTCTACTGCTTCGGCCAGGAGCTGCGCGGCGATCTGATCCCTTATATCGAGAGCAATTACTCTGTCGGCTCCGAGCGTGAAAACCGCGCTATGGCCGGTCTTTCCATGGGCGGTATGCAGACGATCAACATCGGAATGTGCGAATGCCTTGACCTGTTCTCCTGGTTCGGCGCATTCTCCGCCGCCCCGACGAGCTATCCGGCTTCCCAGGTCGCGGAAAAGCTCGCCCAGTTCCCGGATCTCGACATCAAATATTACTATGCAATCTGCGGAACCGAGGACGGCGTCGCATACTCAAGCGCGCGCAGTTCCGTGCGCGGGCTCACCGACATTTCCGACAAGCTGAGCGATGAAAATTTCTACTGGCACGAGCTGCCGGGCGCGCACGATTTCGATATCTGGTATCTCGGCTTTTACAATTTCGCCAGAATCGTGTTTCAAAGCCGCTGACCGTCCCCGGCTGACCGCTGTGTTTCAAAACCACTGACCGTCTCCGGCTGACCGCTGCACTTCAAAAGCCTCCCACGGGGCCGGCGGCTCCAGCTTTTGAATCATCCCCTCCAGAACATCCGGCGGGATGCTGCGCGCCCGTTTTTGATTCCGGGCGAGCAGCTCCCGATACGGGGCCTCCAGATACCGAATATGCACCCGCGCGCCGTAGCCGGCAAACAGATCAATAAGCCTCTGTCTGGTTTCCCTGACGATATTCGTCGCATTCCAAATGAAAGCTCTTCTTTGGCGAAGGCAGTCCTTCGCGCGTTCCGTTGCTATGCGGGCAATCTGGTCAGACTTCTTCGCCGGCGGAATTCTCAGTTCCTCCCGGATGTCGTCCAGAGAAATTACAAGAAGCCTTTCCTCCGATGTTTTCCTCCCGTTCCCGGCAACATTCTCTGCCTTCGTCTCCCGGCCGATTCCCGTGCGTTTCTCCTGCGCATCCTCCCCCTGCCCCGCGATCCGGCTGCATTTCTCCCGCAGCGCATTCTCACCGTGCTCTGCAATCCAGCTGTCCTTTCCTGCCAGCGGCAGCCCCGACATCAGAAT
>CAMWWR010000189.1 GCA_947178045.1 uncultured Clostridia bacterium | reverse complement strand
AAATACGGCGGAAGTGCCTGGAGCCGGGACGGGAACAGGACAGCCGGGGAATACGGCGGAAACGCTTGGAGCAGCGGCCGGGACGGGAGCAGAACAGCCGGGAAATACGGCGGAAATGCCTGGAGCAGGGGACGGAACGGGAGCAGGGCAGCCGGGAAATACGGCGGAAGTGCCTGGAGCCGGGACGGGAGCAGGACAACCGGGAAATACAGTTGGAGTACCAGGAGCCGGAATCGGCCAGTCAGAGAGGACGGTTACAGCCGGAGTGCCGGGAGCAGAGCCGCCGGTGGAAGGTGGAGACGGGAGCGGAGAGGAAAGCTTTGGAAAAGATTTTTTTGAGGCGGTCAAAGGTCTGAAAAAGGGGGCAAAGCTCCCGGTGCGCGGGTTTACGATCCGGGAGGGCGAGACGGCCGCGCCGAAGCGCTACAACTCCGGTTCGATGATTCTGGCGATGGAGAATGCGGGGCAGCTGATCGAGGATGAGGAGCTGCGCGCACAGATCAAGGGCAGCGGCATCGGGACGAGTGCGACGCGCGCCGAAATTCTGAATAAGCTTGTAAAAATCAATTATCTCAGCTTAAATAAAAAAACGCAGATCATTACGCCGACGCAGATGGGCGAGCTGGTCTACGAGGTTGTCAACGCCTCGATCCGCTCCCTGCTGAACGCGGAGCTGACGGCGAGCTGGGAGAAGGGGCTGACCTGCGTCGCGGAGGGAACGATCAGCCGCGACGAGTACCAGCAGAAGCTGGAGAGCTTTGTCGGAAGGCTGACGAACGCAGTCAAGGGGCTGAACAATCAGGGAGCGCTGAACCGCAGCTTTGCGGAGACGGCAAAAAATTATGAGAGCGCCGCGGGCAGATCTGCCGCGGGCGGAAAGGGAGTGTCGGAATGATCGAAGTGACAAAAAAGGATTTGGAAATCAAAAGTCTGTTTGACCTGAGTGAGACCATGGCGGCGGAGCTGCTCGAGAGTGTGATCTATCCGTGGGAGGCGCTCGCGGGGATCGGAGAATTTATAAAGAAGCTGGGAGCGCAGCTTCCGGAGAACGAATACGAGAAGCGGGGCGAAAATATCTGGATCGCGCGGGACGCGTCCGTCGCACCGACGGCGTGCATCAACGGCCCGGCAATCATCGGCAGAAAGGCCGAGGTGAGGCACTGTGCGTTTATCCGCGGAAATGCGCTTGTCGGGGACGGGGCGGTCGTCGGCAATTCGACGGAGCTGAAAAATGTCATCCTGTTCAACCGGGTGCAGGTGCCGCATTATAATTATGTCGGAGATTCCATCCTCGGCTGCGGCGCGCACATGGGAGCGGGCTCGATCACCTCGAACGTGAAGTCTGACAAGACGCTGGTCGTTATCCGCGGAGCGGGCGAGGAGATCGCGACAGGACTGAAGAAGATGGGCGCGATCCTGGGGGATCACGTCGAGATCGGCTGCGGTTCGGTGCTGAACCCGGGAACGATTGTCGGGAAAAATACGAATGTGTATCCGTTATCCATGGTGCGCGGCTGCATACCAGCAGGAAGCATTTATAAAAAGGCCGGCGAGGTCGCGGGGAAGCGCGGAGCGGGGTAGGAGGCGGGCAATGGAAGAACTGTATCGCGCGATCGAGGAGACGATCCGAAAGGCCGGATATCCGGGCGAGGTGGACGGATTCGAAATTTATGATGATATATGCAGCCGCATTGAGGACAAGGAAAACGGCGAGTATGTCCTGATGTCGAAGAAAACGGAGGAGCTCTGGTACGAGTACCGGCTCAGCGTGATGGACGAGGATTTCAACCTGTCCGTCCTGACGATCCATACACCGGAGAAGGAGTACCGGATTGATTTTGATTGAGATGCTGCCGCTTTAGCAGGCAGCGCAGGCAGGACACTGGTTTATTTGTCAGTATCTGCCACTGCTTCCGCCGCTGCCTCTGTGGTCGTTGCTTTTGTATTTTCCTCCGTCACTTCTGTATCTTCCGCGGCGGTATTTCCGGCTGTATGCTCCGCAGTTGCGGCAGCTTCTGCCTCCTCTGCGGCGGCATTTTCGGCTGTGCGTTCCGCAGTTGCGGCAGCTTCCGCATCCTCCCCGGCGGCAGCTTCGGCTGTGCGCTCTGCTGTTGCAGCCGCTTCCGCATCCTCCGCGGCGGTATTTCCGGCCGTGCATTCCGCTGTTGCGGCCGTTTCCTCATCCTCCGCGGCGGCAGCTTCGGCTGTGCGCTCTGCTGTCGCTGCAGCTTCCGCATCCTCCGCCGCGGTTGCTGCTTCCGCAGCTGCCATTTTGATATTCTCCGCCTCAGCTTCTCCCTCCTCACTCTCCGGGGCCCAGGCCTGTCCGAAATTTGTCTCGCGGAACAGTGAGACGAGGCCGGTGATTTGCTTGAGGCGCAGAATTTCATCCTTGTCCATGCCGAGATGCCTGGAGATCCAGGCGTCCGAGCGCCCGAGATCGTGAAGCTCCCGCACGATATTGCTCATCAGGTCAACGTCGTGGGAGCCGCGCGCGCGGTTGTGGCGGATTGTGCTGGCCATTCGCTGGGCGAGCGGCTTGTCAATGACGGATACGGGCAGAAGCCCCCGTTCCCGCTCGTAAATATCCCGATGCTCCAGCATGACGCGGTAGCGGTGGAAGCCGTCGACGATAATGTACACGTCGTCGGGCTGGGAGTAATAGCAGACGATCGGCATGGTGTAGCCGTCCTCGCGGATGCTGTCGTAGAGCAGCTTGAGCTCCGGCGGCGCCACCGTGTTCGGGTTGTAGGTGTTCGGAATGATCTTTTCGACAGGTATGGCTTTGACATGATATACTGGACTGATAAATTCCAATTTTTTTCCTCTCATTCTGCCGCGAGGGCGGCAATTAAAGCAAGCGTGTAACATATACGGGGCTCATTGCTGCGCCCCGCATTGCAAAGTTTCCAGACTCTTGTATTTTTGTTTGATCCGCTCGATCCGCTCCCTCTGGGCCTTTGTCTCGGCAAAGCCCATGAATTTGCAGGCGTGATCGTTTTTTAATATGCAGGTACACATTCTTTTCCAGCTCGGAATTTCTTTGGTGGACAGGATATCATCGGTATGATCCGGAATTTTTTCCACAAATACGACTCTCGATTTCTTGTCAAGCGTGTAGTTGGACACGCCGTTCCTCCTGATCTTATACCCCTTTTCAATCAGCTCGCGGATTGTTTCCTCCGACAGGCCGCCGCCGGTCTCGTGCCAGAATTTGATCGACGTCTTGAAGCGCTCCATGTAGCCTCTTCGAAGGCGCGCCGGCAGTGTGCCGAGCAGGAATTCTGTGTAGGATTTCCAGGTGTGTCCCTCGGGAAGCTTGACGCTGCGGTAGGCCATCGCCGTTGTCCTGCCGTAGATGGCGGTAAAGTTTGTTCCCTTGACCCGGCCGAGCAGTCTGACCCAGGTTTCCGGTTCAAGCACCCGGTACAGATGCAGACTTTCCTTGGCGTAGTCGTTGAACGGCGACGCGACGCGCATCTGATCAGGCTTCAGACCGGCCTTGTAATACAGATCATACAGGGGATTATATTCGTAGCCGAACCGGTAGTTTGCCGTCCATATATCGCTGACGCTCCAGTCATACAGCGGGGAGCCGCACCAGACCTCCTTGAACATCCGCGAGATCCAGCAGAGCCCGTCATAGCCGTATTTTTTATTCACAATAGCGCTGTAGCGCTGCAGGGATTCGGCCGCGCGGATGCCGAGCAGGCAGATTGTCTTGCCGCCGCCGTGAATCTCCCGGTACCATCGCCCGAACTGTTTTGCCAGATTTTCCTGGTGCATTTTATATTTATAATGGTAAAAGGGATTGTTCTGAAGCCAGATAACGTAGGGCTTTTTCGGGATCGGCCGGACCCAGAGCTCCTCTTTTGTGTCATCCCATGGATACCAGTAAGTCTCGTAGCTGCTGAGCGCCGTCCGCGTCGCCATCGGAAGGCAGACCCAGTAGGGCTCGATTTCCTTAAGATTTTGTTCGAAGGTACGCTCGACATATTTGGTCGTGACGGCGTACTGTGCTTCGAAATCCTGATGGAAAACGCCGAGCTTTTTTTGAATGCCGTGCGCTCTCATGTAGTCCAGGACGAGATTCAGGAGAAGACCGCTGTCCTTTCCGCCGCTGAACGAAACATAAATGTTGTCAAATTCCCCGAAGATGTAGTCCATGCGCGCCTGAAAGGCCTCATAAACGTTCATGCCAAGATATTTCCGCTTCAAATAGATCACCGTCCTGTATCTGCCGCACAGCTGGGAAAATTTATCAAGATAGGAAAAATTTTAAACAGCTGGAAAAATTTTCATTTGAGACGTTTTGTCTAATGTTAAAATTTTTCGGGAAATATGTCAAGAAGAAAGTTCGAAAGTTTTTTTGAAAAGTATATTGCAAAACAGAATAGCTTGTGTTAATATGTAATCATGAAATTGCGGAGGCTTTCGCGAGAGGAATATAAGGCGGAGCGGAAGTCTTCGGCTGCTTTACGGAAATCAGGAAGGAGGCTGACTATGAATGCGCAGTTTAAAAAGGGCGTGCTGGAGCTGTGTGTGCTGACGAAGCTGCTGAAAAGCGACCGGTACGGCTATGAGCTGACGGAAGCGATCTCGCGGGAGATGGTGATTGCGACCGGTACGCTGTATTTAATTTTGAAGCGGCTCAAGGACGACGAGTGCGTCGAGACCTATCTGGTGGAATCGGGCGAGGGACCGGCGCGAAAATATTATCATCTGACGGACAAAGGAAGAGAGTACTATGAGCGGATGAAGGAGGAATGGACAGAATTTGTGGCTGCAGTCATGCGGATCATGGATGAGACCGGGCAGGACGATGCAGAGGAGCAGAGCGGCGCAGGGGAAACGGACAGTTCACAGGAGCAGAGCAGTG
>CAMWWR010000188.1 GCA_947178045.1 uncultured Clostridia bacterium | reverse complement strand
CCGGAAAAATACCGGTTTTTGCACCGGCTTCGATTGCCATATTCGCAATGGTGCAACGGTCGTCCATCGAGAGCGCCGCCACGCCGGCGCCGGCAAATTCCATCGAGCGGTAGAGCGCGCCGTCCACGCCAATCATACCGATGATGTGCAGGATCACATCCTTGCCGGACACCCACGGAGCGAGCCTCCCGGTCAGAATGAATTTGATTGCGGACGGAACCTTGAACCACGCCTTCCCGGTGATCATACCGGCTCCCATATCCGTGCTGCCGACGCCCGTCGAGAACGCGCCGAGCGCACCGTAGGTGCAGGTGTGCGAATCTGCGCCAATGCAAGTATCCCCCGCCACAACAAGTCCCTTTTCCGGAAGCAGCGCATGCTCGATGCCCATCTGCCCGACCTCAAAATAATTTGTGATGCCGTGCTCCTTCGCGTACTCTCTCACGCATTTGCAGTGCTCCGCCGATTTAATATCCTTGTTCGGAGCGAAATGATCCGGCACAAGGGCGATTTTATCCTTGTCAAATACCGTCTTTTTATCCAGCTTCGCCACCTCGTGAATGGCCACCGGCCCCGTAATATCGTTCGCCAGCACCATGTCGAGATCGGCCTCGATCAGCTGCCCGGCCTCCACGGTCTCAAGCCCCGCGTGGGCAGCCAGAATTTTCTGTGTCATTGTCATTCCCATGAATAATATGTCCTCCTCTCATTCCAAATCCAAAATCTGCCGGCAGAATCTCGCTAAGGAAGCGCTGATTAAATCATCGCTTCCTTAGAACCTCCGGTGGATGCGCACGGATTTGCAAGGGAATATGCCGCTTCGCGGCGCAAATCCGACGCGGGAAACGCTTTAATCAGCGTTTCCCTAAAGCACCGCTCTCATCATGCTCATGAAAAGCATGAAGAACAGCAGCCCTGTGACAAACGGGAGCGTCGGAAATTTCTCGCTCGCCGGCCATGGCTGCCTCAGCCGGGCCATGCGGTTTTTCTTGAGGAAATACAGAAACACCTCAAAAAAGATCGCAAAATAGCCGAACAGCTCGATGTACGCGAGAATGTTCACCGCGACAATGCAGGCAATCTTTCCGTTCGAGAGGACGATCTCGGCGCCGGTCGCTTCAGCCTCCTCCTGCGCCGCCCCGATGAATCCCGCCCCCAGATTCGCCAGCATAAAGAAAATTACGGTTGTAAAGCTGTAAATAAGCGACGAAATCTTGATGAGCTTCGCCATACTATATTCTTTCCGCAATTTTGTCCCCCATTTCCTTTGTGCCGATGAGCGTGCAGCCCTCGGACATGATATCCACCGTGCGCCAGCCCGCATCAAGCACCTCGTTCACCGCCGCCTCCACACGGTCGGCCTCCTCTGTCAGGTCAAAGGAATAGCGCAGCATCATCGCGGCGGAAAGAATCGTCGCGATTGGATTCGCCTTGTTCTGGCCCGCGATATCCGGAGCCGACCCGTGGCTCGGCTCGTACAGGCCGAGCTTTGTCGCGCCGAGGCTCGCCGATGCCAGCATGCCGATGGAGCCGGTGACCATGCTCGCCTCGTCCGAGAGGATATCTCCGAACATATTTTCCGTCAGCACGACGTCGAACTGCTTCGGATCCTTTACCATCTGCATTGCGCAGTTGTCCACGAGCATATCACTCAGCTCGACCTCCGGGTACTCCTGCGCCACCTCCTTCACGACCTGTCTCCAGAGCCTTGAGGTATCCAGCACATTCGCCTTGTCCACGCTCGTCACGCGCCTGCCCCTCTTCATCGCCACCTCGAACGCCCATTTCGCGATGCGGCGGATCTCGTTCTCGTCGTACGGCATCGTGTCGATGGCCCTGCGCACGCCGTTCTCCGTCACCGTCTTCCTCTCCCCGAAGTACACGCCGCCGGTCAGCTCGCGCACAACGACGAAATCAAAGCCGTTGCCGATAATTTTGTCCTTGAGCGGGCAGGCCTCCTTCAGCTGCGGGAACAGCACCGCCGGGCGAAGGTTGCAGAACAGCTCAAGCCCCTTGCGGATGGCCAGAAGTCCCGCTTCCGGCCGAAGATTCGGCGGGAGCTTATACCAGTCCGACTGGCCGACATTCCCTCCCACCGCGCCGAGCAGCACGGAATCGCTCGCCTTCGCTGCCGCCAGCGCCTCGTCCGTGAGCGGCACGCCGGTCGCGTCGATGGACGCGCCGCCCATCAGCACCTCCGTATAATGAAAGCTGTGTCCGAATTTCTCCCCGACCCGGTCGAGCACCTTACAGGCCTCCCGCACAATCTCCGGCCCGATCCCGTCCCCCGGGATCACTGCAATTTTGTAATCCATGATTCCCTCCGTTTTCCGCGCCGCCTCTTCGCCCTGCCCTCCGGGCCTGCCGTTTGGGCCCGCAGGCCGGTACAATGGCTGGCAGCGATTTTATTTATACTACTTGTCATTATACCACAGGCTCTGATATAATTGAAATACATATTACGAATATTTCATATAACCTGATTTCATATCGAAAGGAGCCGTCCATGGAACCGCAGGCCTCTTTATCCAGCTACCAGATTTTCAATAAGGTCGCCGAGACCGGCAATATTTCCGTTGCCGCCAGGGAGCTGTTCATCAGCCAGCCCGCCATCTCCAAGGCGATCCGGCGCCTCGAGGCGTCGCTGCACACCAGTCTGTTTACCCGGGGCTCCCGCGGCGTTGCCCTCACCGAGGCCGGAAAGCTGCTCTACAGCTACACGCGGGACGCGTTCCGCTCGCTCGGCGAGGGCGAGGCCGCGGTGCGGCAGTCCGGCCGGCTCGGCATCGGCCATATCCGCATCGGGGCAAGCGCCACGCTCTGCAAATACCTGCTGCTGCCGTATCTCCGGGATTTTGTCGCACTCCACCCGCACATCCGCTTCACCATCCTGTGCCAGTCCTCCTTCCAGACCATCGAGCTGCTTATAAACAAAAAAATCGATATCGGCCTGATCGGAAAACCGGAGAGCCTAAAGGGACTTTCCTTCTATCCGGTCGGCGAAATCGAGGATGTCTTTGTCGCGACAAAGGAGTATCTGAAAAACCTGGAGCTGCGCGAGGGCGTGCTGCCACAGGGCGGCGAAATCTTTTCCGCTGCCAATCTCATGCTGCTCGACGAAACAAATATTACGCGGATCTACATCAACAATTATTTTGCCAGCCACCGGATCCGGACCGGACAGGTTCTGGAGGTCAGCAGCATGGACCTGCTGATCGAATTCGCGCGCACCGGGCTCGGCATCGCCTGCGTGATCCGGGAATTCATCAAAAATGATCTGGCGTCAGGGCAGCTCGCCGTTCTGCCGCTCTCCGCCCCGATCCCAAAAAGAGAGGTCGGGTTTTCCTGGCTGAAAAACCACGACCTCCCAGCTCCGGTGCAGCTGTTTCTGGAATTCGCCTGCCCCGGCAAACCGTAACCGGGCGCTAATTGCCGGCTCCCTCGCAGCAGTCTGCAAACATCCGGTACACCTGCGGGAATTCCTTCTTCAGCCGGAGCGGACGGTAACCGACGTCCAGAAAGCAATGGCTCGAGGTTCCCGTTGTCGTCAGCTCGCCGGACTGCGCATTCCGTATTTCATAGCGCAGTCCAAGCTTCAGCCCGTTAAACTGCACGACAATCGGATAAACAAGCACCTCGTCGCCGTAATGCACCATCTGCCGGTACTCTGCCGACACGCCGAGCACCGGGATAATAATGCCGTGCTCCTCCATCCACGCGTAGGAAAAGCCCGCCTTCTCCAGAAAATCCGTCCTTGCCTCCTCAAACCATCGGATATAGTTTGAATGATGTACAATCTTCATCTGATCCGTCTCATAATATTGCACCTTGTGCTTATAAACCGCGGCCTCCGCCATTTTGCCTTCCTCCCTTCCGCGATTCCATGGTTCCTTCTGAATTTTCTCCGCCGGCCCGGCAGGCCGCATGTTTCGATTCTCCGCACAGCCCGCCTCGCCCGGCCGCTGCGCTCTTACCGCTGTGCCAGCTCCACAAAGCTGCCCCCGGCGACCTCCACATAATCCCCGTCGTTCACCTGCAGCCAGACGCTTTTCGCCCCCGGGTTAAAGACAGCCCTGCCGTCCGCCGTGAACTGCAGCCGTCTCGCCGCCTCCATATAATCGATAATCTCGATGTTCGTCGCATACCAGATATCATCCCTGCCGCCGGCATACTCGCAGAAGCGCTCGATCACCTCCCAGTTATGCGCCTGGTCGAACTCGTAGCTGTGCCCCCACACATACATCAGCTTCAGATACTGCCGCTTCGGGAAATTCACGAAATACTCCGCGAGCTCCATCAGATTCGGCGCATTGTGATGGCAGGTCGGATGCCACTCCATCGGGTCAACCGGCAACGCGAAATCCGGCACGGCGGAAACCACCCTGCCGTAGGCGATCCCGAGCTGCGCGAACAGCTGCTTGATCTCGCTGTTATACGAGCCGTTCGGATACGCATGTCCGCGCACGAGCCCGCCGACCAGCCCCTCCAGCCCCTTGCGGTCCTCCAGAATCTCACGCGCCACCTCCGTGAGCGGGCAACGCTCAATCGTCGGGTGCGTAAGCGTATGCGTCGCAACCTCGTGCCCGGCATACAGCTCCTTCACCCGGTCCGCCGGGATGCGCGCCTCATCGTGCTGCATGATCCCGTAATTTAAATTGAAGGTGCCCTTGATGCCGCACCGGTTAAAAATGCCGACCAGCCGCTCGTCCTGCAGCTTTCCGTCGTCGTAGCTCATTGTCAGCGCCTTCGCCTTCCCCTGCGGGAAGCAAATATAATTTTTCATATTACCATCCTCCATTCTCTCCTGAAAATTCATTTTTATGGATATTATAGCAAAGCGGCGTTTATTTTACAATCCGCCGCGGAACTTGAGTTTCCCCATTTTATATTTCGGGTCGGAAGGAACTGTTCTTTCTGCAA
>CAMWWR010000187.1 GCA_947178045.1 uncultured Clostridia bacterium | reverse complement strand
GCACCATGTATTTGGAAAAGGTGCCGTTGCGGATCCGCGCAGTTATTTCGCCGGAGACGCCGTCTGAGAGCTCCAGCTGAGAGAGGAAGGAGCTGACGATGTAATAGGAAAGCATTCCGTCGAGGGTAAAGCCGGATACCGTGTCCCTCTGCCGGAATACCATGCCCCAGAGCAGATAGGCAAAAAGGATTTTTGATACGGTAAAAAGCATTTGAAATACTGTGTCCGCGCGCCATGCGAGCTGAGCCTTCAGGTAAATGAGCGATACCTCCCTGTATTTTTTAATCATGTGACCTCCAATTCTACCGTGTAAACGGCATTTTTGTGCGCGGCAGCCCGTACCAGTTTTCGGCAACCACCTATGTATTGTATCCGCCTGCGCATTATTTGCAGGAGCCGGCCGCATCGGTTTCGCCATAGATCCGCTCGACGACTGCGCCGATTTCTTCCTCCTCGACAGAGATATCCGCGGGGCCATGCTGCATAAGCATTGCAAGCAGCTCGCCCGCAGATTCCTTCGGCGTTTGAAGGGTGAGCTTATACGGTGTGTGTTCGATAATCTCCACTGCTTCCGGCAGTGAGATGCCGGTAAGCGGCTGTGAAAAGACCGCGCAAATCTTCTTGTTTTTCTGATATTTTTCAAACAGCGCTTCCGTATTGCCGTCATAAATTTTTTTACCGTGGTTGATGACGACGGAACGCTTGCACAGGGCTTTGATATCTTCCATGTAATGCGAGGTCAGCAGGATGGAGGTGCCGCGCTCCCTGTTTACCTTCTGCAGAAAAGTGCGGATCTGCCGCGAGGCGACCGCGTCCAGCCCGATGGTCGGCTCGTCGAGAAAGAGAATGCGCGGCTTGTGCAGCAATGCGACGATCAGCTCCATTTTCATCCGCTCGCCGAGCGAAAGTGTGCGCACCTGTACGTCCATCAGGGCCTCCACCTGAAACAGGTCGGCAAAGTAATCCCTTGTCTCCCGGAATTCCGATTCGGAAAGCCCGTAGATTTCCTTGAACAGCCGCAAGGTATCGTTGGCGGTCAGCTCAAAAAACAGCTGGCTCTTCTGACCCATGACGACCGCATATTGCTGCTTAAATTCATTTTTCAGATCATTTGGATAATAACCGAGAACGGATAGCTCGCCCGAGGTCGGTGCAATGATCCCGGTAAACATTTTGGTCAGAGTGGTTTTTCCCGCGCCGTTCGGCCCGATCAGGCCCACAAATTCGCCTTCCTCGATACACAGATTCAGGCTGCTGACCGCCTCCTTCTGCAGATATTCCCGCTTCCACAGGCTTTTGAGACTGCCGCGCAGGCCCTCCGGTTTGATAAAGCGGCGGTAGATTTTTGTAAGATTTTTTGCTTCGATAATGTTCATGCAAATCCTTTCCGCAGGGGCGGATTATACCGGCTCCCCGCTAGCTAAGGAAGCACTGATTAAATCATCGCTTCCTTAGAACCTCTAGTAGATGCAAAGCCTCTTTCAGAGGCTTCAGATTTGTAATGGAATATGCCGCTTTGCGGCGCAAATCCGGCGCGGGAAACGCTTTAATCAGCGTTTCCCTAAATAAATAGTTTGATTTTGTACAGGCGTATGACGGTATAGAACGATGAATAAGCGAGAAATCTGCCTTGAGACGAAGTGAGAGAGCGCAGAAACAAAAAAAGCATAGCCCCGACAGGCCATGCTCCCGCTGATACACGGAGAATTGCCGGTTTACCGGCAGCCCTTCCCTGTGTATTCTATATGGATGTTCAAGCACTTGTAAGGCAAACGCACCGGTCATATCTTACCGGTGTCAGCGCAGACTTCAACCTGCAGTTCCCATACGTTTCAAAAACAAACTGCTTTGTGAGCAGCAGCGTTTCCTCAGAGTCTCCGGCAGGATGCAAAGCCTCTTTACAGAGGTTTACGGATTTGCCAAGGAATATGCTGCTTCGCGGCGCAAATCCGGCGCAGAAAACGCTTTAATCAGCGTTTTCCTAAAAGCCGGGAGTTTACCGTTATTGGTTGTCAGAGCTGCGCTATCGCTATTCAGTTCGCTGATACCTCAACTCTTACAATGCTTGACATAAATTGTTCTCCTTACTTGATGATCCGGCAATCGCTTTGATTGCCGTTGAAATTGTTTTTGCGGCTGATTTCGCCGCTGTCTGTATTATATGGAATGCTGCGGTGCAAGTCAAGTGAATTTGCAGGAAAATTGATCAAGGAAGCGCTGATTTAATCCGCAGGCACTGCCAGGCCTGCCGCAATACACTTCGAAACTTTCCGTCGATCGCCCCCCGCCCCTACCACTCCTTCTTAATCTCCTCCTCGTGAATGCCGTATTTTCCCAGAAATTCCTCCATATCCCTGCGGCTTCGAATGACCGCCATTTCCGTAAATTTGCCCGTGCGGATATCGCGGAAGCCTGCGACCTGCTCCCCGTTGCATATACTGGCGCGTATGACCGGCTTCAGATTTTCCCGGTCATACGGTTCGGTTTTTATTTTTCGTCGGAACATTTGCTCTCTCCCTCCTGCAAAGTGCGGCTCAGGGTGCGATCCTGCGCCGTTTCTCTTCGTTTGCTTTCTCTCCGCCCGGCATCCAGAACGATCCATTCGTCCAGGGTGAGCGGCGTATAGTCCGAATACATGCAAAAACAGTTGATCATATTGCATGGGATGGGGAGCGCCTCGCCCTGTGTATTCACCGCCATCGTACTTCGGGTGATTTCCTGAAACTGCTCGATCAGACGCTGATCCTGGGTGTCGTGGACATGGCCGTAAAGCATATAGGTCTTCGGCTCTTGATTTTCGCCGCGGCGGTACTGGCCATTGTAACACATAATGGGGTAATGGCAGAGAATTACCCTGCGCTTATTGTCCGAGAGCTCCTCGTAAGGCCGGATCCAGCCGAAACGGCTTATGTCCATGCCCCCGGCCGACAGAAAACGGTCGTGATTGCCCTGGATAAGATATAGCCTGCCGTTTAAGCGCTTTAAAAGCCCGCTGGTTTCTTCGGCGTTCCCGAAGGAAAAGTCGCCGAGGATAATGACATCATCATTTTGCCGAACCTTCCGGTTCCATTTTTCCAGCATATATTCGTTCATTTCCTCCACACAGGAAAAGCCGCGCCGGTCCATGCGCTCGTTCTGGGCTGCGTGAAAGAAGTGGGAATCTGCGATGTAGTATCTCAGGAAGATCACGTCCTTTCTGCCGCGGTTTTGCTGCCGCTGTCTTTAGTCTAGCACAACGGACGGGAAAAGCAAGCAAAATCAGGGAAAAGCGTTGCTGTTTCACGCTTTTTTCGGTATAATGGATGCGCGACAATACGCTGTTTCGCGAAAGTTCACAGCCTGCTTTACCGGCTGCAGCTTATGATACGAGGGGGCTTGCAGGATGATTTACACCGCAAAAATAGAACAGACCTTTGCATATCCAAATCGGATGAGATACCTTGCGGAGTCGGATTCGTTTGTTGAAGAGGAATACAAAAACCTGTTTTACGAGAGGCAGGTTCATCAGCCGTACGGCTGGCTTAAGGAGTCCGGAACGCCGCCCGGCAGGCATTTGGATGTCATTGTTATGGCGGACCGGGAATATGAGCTCGGGGATGAGGAGCGCGTGAGGATCATCGGTGTTTTCTGCCGGAACGACGGGGACAATAAGCTGGTCGGTGTGCCGGAGAACCGGGAGATTGACGATTTCTCCGAGCTGACGGATGCGGAGAAGGAGGATATGCGCCGCCTGTATCCGAGGGAGCGCGCAGGGGAAGGATGGTTTGGCCGTGAGCGCGCGGAATCCATTATAAAAGCATTTTTTGAGCAGGAGGGCTGAGCGCCGCTGCCCGGCCGGGGGGAGGATGCCGTGGAGGAGCGTTTGAAAAGCTATTTAAAAAGAACGGAGCGCCTGCTGGAGGAGCTGGAGCGGGGAATAAACGCGGCAGGCACCGAAGGGGAAGGTCAGAACAGCGGCAGCGCAGAGGCGCGGCAGCAAGAAAAGACGCAGGATTCCGGCAGCGGGTATTGCGAACGGCTGCAAAAAGAGAAGGTGGAGCTGCTGACGCAGATCGGATTTTTTCAGCATGAGAGGCTGGTGCATCTGATCGTTACGGCGCTGTTCGCCATGCTGGCAATCATTGTTTTTGTGGTGGCCGTGACGGCATTTTCCCCGTGGTCGGGCCTGCTTCTGCTCTTGCTCCTTGTTCTTTTGATTCCGTACATCCGGCACTATTATATTCTGGAAAACGGAGTGCAGAGGCTTTATGAATATTACGACCGGCTGGAGGCGATGCAGAGCCGGGCGGAAACCGCCGTATTGCGGTATTCCGCGGCCGCTAAAGGCCCGCATAATGCGCGATAAGCAGTGCGCGGAACGTGATGTCGCAGAGCCTGCGCTTTTGTTGCTGCCGTGGAAACCGGGTCCGCATACACAGAAAAATGTAATGCAATCGCGGCCGCGCAATGCTATAATATCGACAAAGTATTGTTTGTATCAGCAAAAAGCGAGGTGGACGATCCGATGTATCATGAAAGAATCTATCTGGAGGACTATTTTCCAAACCTCCCGAAAGCACAGAGCAAAACTTCTCTGACCTTCTACATACCGGAGCTGCCGGATGCCGTCAACTATCAGGCGGCCCGGCCCTGTGCGGTAATCTGCCCGGGAGGCGGTTATTCCCATGTATCGCGCAGGGAGGCGGAGCCCGTAGCGCTGCGCCTTGCCGGGAGCGGGATCCCGGCGGCAGTGGTCGATTATGCCTGCGATGGAGAGCACTATCCGGTTCAGCTTCTGCAGGTTCTTGCGGCGGTCACCCATATCCGACGCTGCAGCAGTCAGTTTTATATCCATCCGGACAGGATCGCAGTGATGGGATTTTCGGCGGGCGGGCATGCGGCCTGCTCGGCAGGGCTGTTCTGGCAGGCGTAGTTTGTCCGGGAGGCGCTCGGAAT
>CAMWWR010000186.1 GCA_947178045.1 uncultured Clostridia bacterium | reverse complement strand
CAATTATACACTAAACGATCAAATAACGATATACTTAAAAACAAAAACTAATTTGGCAAATAATACTTATGAAAATTATAAGTACTATTATAATCACATTATTAAGGATAGCCAAATTGGAAGAACAAAAATAATTGATATAAGAAAATCGGATATATTACTTTTTTACAGTGCGTTAGCGGAACAAGGCTTAAGTTTTGGAACAATAAAAATCATCCATAAGATTATTCATCCGGCATTACAATTGGCATGTGATGATAGCATAATTTTTAAAAAATCATCTGACAATTGCACCAAAGATTATCAGGAGAATATGGAGAAGAAATATTCTTTGACCATCGAAGAAGAAAAGGAATTTCTGGAAAGAATTAAAATGGGCAAGAGGGTTAGACTGTATTATCCAATGTTTGCTATCATGCTTTGTACTGGTGCAAGAATAAGTGAAATTGTAGGATTAACATGGGATAATGTTGATATGACAACAAGGGAAGTTCATATTGATCACCAGATACAATTTCGGATGTCCAATGGAAAATCTAAATGGTATGCTACACCAGTAAAAACATCAGCCGGTAATCGAATCATACCAATGAACAATCAATTATACTCATTGTTTTTGGAACAAAAAAAGATTTGGATGTCACTCAAAAAAGATCCGGATTTTGAAGTTGATGGTTATAAAAACTTTGTATTTGTTTCGTATGTTACTGGGAAGTGCATGTACCCCAATAGCATAAGAAAGATGATGAGAAATATCGTTAGGATGAATAGCAAAAGAAAAGTACAACTGCCTAATATAAGTCCGCATATATTACGACACACTGCATGTTGTAGATTGGCTGAATCAGGATGTGACATTAAAGTGCTACAGTATTTAATGGGGTATTCGAGCGCAGAAGTGACGATGGGAGTGTATAATCATGCAGATATAGAACGTGTAAAACGCGAAATCATGCGTAATGAAGCGCTATTGGACGGTCGTAACCTTACACCAAAACTTACACCAATTGCAAGGGAAGTTATGTAGATTTATAAAGATTTATATTAAAAAGTTAGCATTTTCTGTGTTTTGTAATTCCTGAAGAATTTTTAAAAAACCTCGAAAAACCCTTGATTTATGCGGGTTTCCGTGCTATAATGATACAAAAATATATACGGTGATTCTTCGGGGCAGGGTGAAATTCCCGATCGGCGGTAAAGTCCGCGAGCGTTTTGCGCAGGATTTAGCAGGAGCTAAATCAGGATTTGGTGAGATTCCAAAACCGACAGTATAGTCTGGATGAGAGAAGAATTTTTCATGGAGGGCGGCAGCGCTGTTTTTTAGTGCGCGGCCTGTTCTATGAGAATACTTTTCATTCCCCGGAGCTTTTCCGGGGAATTTTTTTGCGCACGCCCGCAAATACGCACAAACACGCATGAGAAATCTTGCTGCACCAGCAGTATGCGTCCTGTGTGGATGGGCAGGAAAAGAGCATCCCATGTCCAGGCGCGCAGAACACCTGAAGGCAGAACGTCCGAAGGCAGAGAGCGCCCGAAGAGATGACAAATGCCCGGTGCATGCATCTTCCCCGGGAAGGGTTCCGGGACACCGAAAGATCCTGTAAAAAGGAGAGGCTATGGACAAAATCAAAAAATTCTTTCAGGCGCCGGGCGAGGTGCTCGGCAAGCTCTTTGACACAGCGAAGGACAATATCAGTTTTCTTCTGCTCAGTATCGCAATCGTGGCGGTGATTCTCGCCGTCGCCTTCGGTGCGGAGGCTTATTTTGCAAAAAAGAACGGCACGCCGCGCCGGAATGAAAAGCTCAGAGTTCGCCGGATGACACAGATCGCGCTGCTCTCCGCAGTCGCATTTGTGCTCAATATGTTTTCCGTGCCGCTCGGTTTTTTGCCGACCTTTTACAAAATAGATCTGAGCGAGCTTCCGGTGCTTGTCGGAGCGTTTACGCTCGGGCCGGTGGCCGGGGTAGTGATCGAGTTTATCAAGATCATGCTGAATGTGCTGATCGGAGGCACGACGACCGCGTTCGTCGGCGAGTTTGCAAATTTTCTGATCGGCTGTGCGTTTGTTGTCCCGGCGGCAATCCTGTATTTTGCGAAGAAATCGAAAAGGAATGCTGTTGTCGGCATTGTGCTGGGAACGGTGGTCTGCGTCGCGGTGGGCTGCTTCCTGAATGCTTTTGTACTGCTTCCGGCATACGCAAAGGCGTTCCACATGGATATCAGCGGTCTGGTGGCGATGGGAGCGGAGAAAAACGGCCTGATTTCCGGGATGTTCAGCTTTGTTGTATTTGCGGTCGCGCCGTTCAATCTGATTAAATGCAGCGCGGTCGGCCTGATCACGATGCTGATTTATAAGAGAATCAGCCTGCTGTTAAAGGGCGGGCAGTTGTAATTTTTTTAAAATCTGTTATAATGGGACTGTCGTGCGGGAATGGCGTGCGCGGTCCCGTTTTTATGCGCACGGGCATCCCGGGGAAGCTTGTCAGCAGAGCTGCCGGATGCCCGGCGCAGACGAGCAGGAGGAAAAAGCATCCTCCCGCTCGATTGTATGCACGGGCATCCCGGGGAAGCTTGCCAGCAAAGCTGCCGGATGCCCGGCGCGATTATCATGTAATGTAAGGTTGGGGAGGCTGTTTTATGGAGGAGATCAGGTTCAGTGTGACGATGAAGGTGAAAACGATGTACCGGTTTTTGATGCATCACGGCTATGCGGGCATGTCCGGGGTAATCAATCTCATCATCAGCGGGGGAGCGCTTGTACTGCTGCTTGCAGGGTTTGGCAGTACGACTGGTGCGAAGGTGGCGCTCGGTGTCGTAGCGGCACTGTTCACTGTTATCAACCCGCTGTATCTGTATTATAAGGCGGCAAAGCAGGTGAAGCTGGCGCCGATGTTCGCAAAGCCGCTGGATTATAATATCGGCGACGGGGGAATTACCGTGTCGCAGGGGGAGGAAAACCTGACGGTGCTGTGGGACGAGCTTCGGCGCGTCGTCGAGACCGGAACGGATTTTTACGTTTATCTCTCTCTGACGCGGGCGTATATTTTCCCGAAGGAGGATCTGGGCGGACAGGCGGAAGCATTCCGCGCGGCGGTGAAAGAGCATGTTGATCCGAAGCTCTGCAAATGCCGTCTGAAGACCCCGGACGGGAGGCAGCAATGATAATGGAAAGCGGCAGTGCCGCAGAGACGTTCCGGCTCGGCAAAAGGCTTGGAGAGCTGGCGCGCGCCGGCATGATTTTCTGCCTGGACGGCGAGCTCGGGACGGGAAAAACGGTTTTTACCCAGGGCTTTGCGAAGGGGCTCGGCATCTCGGAGCCGGTTTCCAGCCCGACCTTCACGATCGTGCAGATTTATGAGGAAGGGCGTCTGCCCTTCTACCATTTCGATGTGTATCGGATTTCCGATGTGGAGGAGATGGAGGAAATCGGATACCAGGACTATTTTTACGGGGACGGCATCTGCCTCATCGAGTGGGCGTCGCTGATCGGGGAGCTGCTGCCGGACGTTGTGACGCGGATCACTCTTGAGAAGGAGCTGCAAAAGGGCTTTGATTACCGGCGTATACGGCTTGAGGGGCTGGGGGAAGCGCTGCTCGCGGGAGATGCCGGGCTGTGACGCCGCCCGTGAAGAGAATGCGCTGCCGGGAGAACAAACGGGCGGTGGAATACGGATATGGAGGCTGAGAATGAGAATACTTGCGATCGACAGTTCCGGACTTGTCGCGTCCGCCGCGATTCTCGCGGACGGCGTGCTGATTGCAGAATATACGCTGAACTATAAAAAAACACATTCGCAGACGCTGCTCCCGATGATTGACGAGCTTGTGCGCATGACGGAGCAGCCGCTGGACGAGCTCGACGCGATCGCGGTTGCGGAGGGACCGGGCTCGTTCACCGGCCTGCGCATCGGCTCGGCGACGGCGAAGGGACTCGGACTGGCGCTCGGAAAGCCGCTGATCGGCATACCGACCGTGGACGCGCTGGCATATAACTGCTTCGGCACGGAGCGCCTGATCTGTCCGATGATGGACGCGCGGCGCAGTCAGGTATATACGGGCTTGTATACCTTTGAGCAGGAGCGCTTTGTAATATGCCGGGAGCAGGAGATCGCGATCGTGGAGGACGTGATCGGGCACGTCAATGAATTGGGACGGCCGGTGATTTTCCTCGGGGACGGGGTGCGGGTCTTCGAGGAGCGGCTGCGAGAAGGAGTCAGAGTGCCGTACAGCATGGCTCCGGCCCACGTCGCCCGACAGCGGGCCGGAGCCGTCGGAGCGCTGGCGCAGCTCTACTACGAAAACGGAAAGCTGCAGACGGCTGCGGAGCATGCGCCGGTGTATTTGAGACTGCCGCAGGCGGAGCGGGAAAGGCGGGAGCGCGAGGAGAGAGAAGCCGGCGCGGGGGACAGAGCCTCAAAGGTGTGAAAGAAGGGAAAGGCGTCGGGTGATGCGCCCGACAAGCTCTTTGATACGGCAGGGGACAATAGCGGAGGGAAGAGCGGTGTGCGGAGCAGCCGAAGGCGCAATCCGGAAAAGTAAAGTGAAGGGCGGAACACAGTGCGTCGGACAGTCGGAAATCTGTCGGCAGCAAAGAACAAAGAAGGAGAATGCGGAATGACCGGAAGTATCATACGCAGAATGCAGACGGAGGATCTTGCGCAGGTCACCGATATCGAAAAGGCCGTATTCAGCGATCCGTGGAGCAGAGAGGGCTTTGAGAGCTCCATGCAGAAAACGGAAAATCTGTATCTCGTCGTCGAGGAGGAGGGCAGGATTGCCGCCTATTGCGGGCTGTGGGGCGTTGCGGGTGAGGGGCAGATATGCAATGTCGCAGTGCGGGAGGATGCGCGCGGGCGGGGACTTGCCTTCGTGATGCTATGCCGACATAATGCGGCAGGGCCGGTAGGCCGGGCTTACCGCGTTTCCGATGGAGGTCCGCTGCACAAATATGG
>CAMWWR010000185.1 GCA_947178045.1 uncultured Clostridia bacterium | reverse complement strand
GGGCAGCGCAGGGAGCGGCGGAAACGCTGGCTCCCTCCTTGCGGAAGAGGCGGGCCGGGCGGAGACGATCGCAATCGCCGGGCATATCCGCCCGGACGGCGACTGTGCCGGAGCATGCTTCGGCCTGTACAATTATCTGCAGGAAAATTATAACCGTTCGTTTGACAGAGCCATTGACGTGTACATGACGGATCTGCCGGAGAGCTTCGCGTTTCTGAAAAATTCGAACCGGGCGATATGGGATTTTGAGGAGGAACGGCAGTATGACCTCTTCATTGTCCTGGATTGCAGCAGCCCGGACCGCCTCGGCGGGGCGGAGAAATATTTCCGGACCGCGAAGCGGACGCTCTGCATTGATCATCACATCAGCAACAGCGGCTCTTTTGCGGACCGGCTCGTTCTGGAGCCGAATTTCAGCTCGACCTGCGAGGTGCTTTTTACAATTATGGAGCAGGACAGAATCTCGCCCGCGGTCGCAGAGGCGCTGTATCTCGGGATTGTCCACGATACCGGCGTGTTCAAGCATTCCTGCACATCCGAGCAGACGATGTGCATCGCCGGAAGGCTCCTGTCCATGGGGGCGAATTCGTCGCGGATTATCGACGGCACCTTCTACGAGAAGAGCTATATCGAGAATCAGATTCTCGGACGCTGTCTGACGGAGAGCATGCTCGTGCTGGACGGCAGGGTGATCCTTTCCTGCCTGAATCACAAGACAATGGAGCTTTACGGCGTTGTCCCGGCGAACCTGAGCGGCATCATTGACCAGCTGCGCGTGACGCGCGGGGTGGAGGTTGCCGTGTTCATCTACGAGCTGGCTCCGCAGGAATTCAAGGTCAGTCTGCGCTCGAACGGCGAGGTGGACGTGAGCAAAACGGCCGTGTTCTTCGGCGGCGGCGGGCATCGGAAGGCTGCCGGCTATGAGGCGAGAGGGCGGCTGCACGATATTATCAACAATCTCACCGCGGGGCTGGAGCACCAGCTTGAGGGGCTCGGCCAATGAACGGGATCATCAACATATACAAGGAGCGCGGCTTCACCTCCTTTGATGTGGTGGCAAAAATGCGTGGGATTTTAAAGCAGAAGCAGATCGGCCACACGGGAACGCTTGACCCGGAGGCGGAGGGAGTGCTGCCGGTCTGCGTCGGCTCGGCGACGAAGGCGTGCGGGCTTTTGACCGATAAGGACAAAACCTACGAGGCGGTGCTGCTGCTCGGGGTGGAAACCGATACGCAGGATATGACCGGAACGGTGCTGCGGCGCTCCCCTGTGGCCGTGTCGGAGGAGGAGGTGCGGGCGGCCGCGCAGTCATTCGTTGGCACCTACGATCAGATCCCGCCGATGTATTCCGCCCTCAAGGTCGGCGGGAAACGGCTGTACGAGCTTGCGCGGGAGGGAAAGGTCATCGAGCGCGCGCCGCGTCCGGTGACGATCTATACGCTTGAGCTTCAGGAGATCTCATTGGACGGGGAGGAGAAGACCGTCCGGTTTTGCGTCACCTGCAGCAAGGGAACCTACATCCGCGCGCTCTGCGAGGATATCGGACGGAGGCTTGGCTGCGGGGGCTGCATGAAATCGCTGCGACGCACGCGCGTCAGCTCGTTTGAGCTTTCGGAAAGCATAACGCTCTCCGAGCTGGAGACCATGCGCGATGCCGGCCGGCTGGCCGAGGCGGTGCTCCCGGTGGACCGGCTGTTTCCGGCTTACCCGGCTCTGCGCACGACCGCGGAGGGTGATGTTTATCTGTTCAACGGCAACAAGCTGCCGGAGGAGGCCGTGCGGCGGGAGACAGACGAGGATCTGCGGAGTGAGGAAGAGAGTATACGGCCCGGCGGAACCTGCGATGAGAGCCCGGCGGAGCATTTGTGGTATCGGGTTTATGACAGCCGGGGGCGCTTTTATGCGCTGTATGAATACAGTGCCAGAGAGGCGCTTTTCCGCAATGTAAAAATGTTTATACCGGAATAGAAGAGAGCGGGAGGTTGCTGTATGGAATATATCAGTTCGTCTTCCTTCGAGCTTCGGGATACCTGCGTGACGCTCGGGAAATTTGACGGGTTCCATATCGGACACCGGAGGCTGCTTGCCGCACTTGCGGAGGAAAAACGGCGCAGCGGATGCAAAAGCGTCGTGCTGGCGTTTGATTTCCGGCCGGACATGTTCCGGGGAGGAAACGGCTACCGGCTCATTTACACCGAGGAGGAAAAGAAGCGGCTGCTCGCGGATGAGGGAATTGATTATTTCATTTCCTATCCGGTTACCCAGGAGACAAGCGGGACGGAGGCAGAGGAATTTATCCTCAGGGTTCTCGCGGGACAGCTGGGCGCGCGGCTGATCGCGGTCGGCGAGGACAACCGTTTCGGGCATAACCGGCGCGGGGATGTGGCTATGCTGCGGCAGTTTTCTGCAGAATGTGGTTTTCGCGTGGCGGCCTTCCAGAAGGTGCGGTTCGGCGGCGAGGCGGTCAGCAGCACGAGGATACGAGAGGAGCTGCAGCGCGGGAATATGGAGGCTGCGAACAAGATGCTCGGGGCGGCCTACCACGTTGCGGGAACGGTGGAACACGGCCGAAGGCTCGGCAGGACGCTCGGATTTCCGACAATCAACGTGATTCCGCCGGAGGAAAAGCTGCTGCCGCCCTTTGGAGTGTACGCTTCCGTGACGGAGCTCTCGGGGAGACGGTATGCGGGCGTGACCAATGTGGGCGTGCGGCCGACGGTCGGCGTGCAGGAGCAGGTCTGGGTGGAAAATCATCTCTTTGATTTTCGGCGGGAATGCTACGGAGAGCAGGCCAGAATCGAGCTGCTGCACTTTCTGAGGCCGGAGAGAAGCTTTGCCGATACGGAGGCGCTGAGGCAGCAGCTTGCGAGGGACGTGGCAGAGAGCCGGAGCTTTTATAAATCATCGCTTCCTTAGCCTTCGGCAAAGGCGCACGGATTTGCCAGGGAATATGCCGCTTCGCGGCGCAAATCCGGCGCAGGAAACGCTTTAATCAGCGTTTCCTTGACAGAAATGGAAATTAGGGACTTGAAATTTTCCCCTTTTTATATTACAGTATAGGTATCAGGATAAAATGCGTAATCCGGGAAGCGTCCGGAGTGAGAGCTTCGGATTGTGTATTTTTATCAGGAGACTATAACAGCTACATAGAAAAGGAGAATGAAAATGAATTATCTTTCCAAGAAGAATTTCGGAATTCCTGCAATGATTCTTGCGTCGATTTCCGTGCTGCTCGGCTACGGCCTTTATGCGGGAAATTTCGCCCTGCTGTGGGTTACTCTGGCATTTGCCGGCATCGTATACCTGTTTGATTTTGATGAAGTTGTAAAGGCAAGCTTCCGTCAGTCCATGCTCGTTGCTTTCTACGGCTGGGTCGTGAAGCTTCTGGTCAGCATACTGAACACCGTGCTCCACTGGTTTTCCGGCGCGTCCACTTCCAATACGGAAGCGATCCGCACGATCTACAAGGTATTCGCGAAGATTGTTGAGGTGATCAGCGACGGCGTCGGTTTCCTCTTTGTTCTGCTTTTCATCGTTCTGCTGCTTGCTGCGATCCAGGGCAAGGTAGCAAAGATCAGCCTGCTGAACATCAGCGGCACCGCAAAGAAGGAGACCGCTGCATGTCCGAAGTGCGGTGAGCAGGTTGAGAAGGGTGCGGCCTTCTGCCCGAAATGTGGCAACAAGATGGAGTAAATGAGATCAAAAGTCCGACTCCGGCCGATGAGAGAGCCGGATCTTCTGAAAGATTAATTGATTGGCACTTTACAAACAGTAGGATTCGTGCTAAAATAAATGCTGCGTTCGGGATATCCGGATGCAGCATTTTTTCAGCGGATGCTCAGAGTCAGGAAGCTCCGACCTCTCTCTTAGTGTCAGGCGATTTTATTTTAAAGGAGGTTTTTTCAATGATCAGCAAGGAAAAGAAAGCAGAAATCATCGCGGCTTACGGAAGGACTCCGGAGGATACCGGTTCCCCGGAGGTACAGGTTGCCCTTCTCACGGAGAGAATCAACGAGCTCACCGAGCACCTGAAGAACAACCACAAGGATCATCACTCCAGAAGAGGTCTTCTGAAAATGGTAGGTCAGAGAAGGGGACTTCTCGACTATTTGAAGAAGACGGATATGGAGGCGTACCGCACGCTGATCGACCGTCTTGGTTTGAGAAAGTAATCGGGGAGCTGTTTTATAATTTCCCTGAAATAAGCGGCATCCGGCTTTGCATCGGATGCCGCTTATTTTAATATGAAAAATAGTCGTGGAACAGCAATGCGAGCGACATATAGAGGCGCGCGTAATAGTCGCCGAAATCGATGCTGCACAGCTCATGAATTTTAGCCAGACGCTTCATCAGTGTGTGCCGGTGGATGAACAGCCGTTCCGCCGTGCGGGAAATGTTGCAATTGTCGGCGAGATAGGCGCGCAGCGTATGGACATAGTTGGTCTGATTCCGGCGGTCATAATTCAGAAGAAGTTGAAGCGCCTGATTGTCCAGTACAATGGAATGCTCGTTTTGGTGGAGAAGCCCGAACATGCGGACGAAGGTGAGATTTTCGTACGAGCAGACGCCGCGCCTGGCACGGATACTGCCAAGCAGCTCGAGACATTCCGCGGCATGCTCCAATGCTGGTTCGGGCGATTCCGGCGGAAGGAAACGCTCAACGCCGACATAATAGTTTCTGTTGTTCTGCTCGGAGATAAAATGCAGAAGAATATTGAGCTCATACAGCATCGGCCGGTAGTCCGCCTCACACCGGAAGGAGAGGAGGAAGAGCGCGCCACCGTCCTCGAGGAGCTCATGGCTGCAGTACGGCGCCTGCACGGACAGCCATGAGCGCAGCCGGGCCATGGATGTTTCGGATGCTTCAGCTGCTTCGTATGTTTCGGTTGCCTTGGCTGTTTCGGATGCTTCAGCTGCTTCGTATGTTTCGGTTGCCTTGGCTGCTCCGGTTGTTTCAGCTGCTTCGTATGTTTCGGTTGCCCTAGCTGCTC
>CAMWWR010000184.1 GCA_947178045.1 uncultured Clostridia bacterium | reverse complement strand
CTGTACGGCTACCCGGAGCGCACCCAGCGCGAGATCGCCGACGAGCTGAATATTTCCCGCAGCTATGTATCCCGAATCGAAAAAAAAGCACTCGCGAAGCTGCGCGAATGCTATGAAAAAAATGAAAGCCCGGATTGTTCCTGCTGCCTGAGCTGCACTGATGACAATTAAGGAAGCTGTGATTTAAGCAGCGTTTCCCTTTCCCTAAGTCTTCACTTTGCGGGCAATCTCTGCTTTTGCGGGCAATCTCCGCTTTGCGGAGATGGGCATTTTACCTGACAGGAATAAAGTCCGGCACGAGCAATCCGGAAACTTTTAAAACAGCCGTCTCCGCCGCCCAAAAATTCCGGGAATGAACCCTGCGTGGATCCATTCCCGGAATTTCTGTATAAAAGGGCTTACTCTGTATGAAAGAACTTACTCTGTATGCAAGGACTTACGTCAAAAAACTTTTCATTTTCTTCAAGTTCTTTCACATTTCTACTGTATCCTTACATTTCTTCTATATCTTTATATTTCTGATATATCTTTACATATCTTCACATTTCTGGCGTATTCTCACATCTCTGCCGTATCAGGTCAAACGCAGCCGGCTCCCCGCTGAATTTCACAAAAATTTTCTGCTGCGCGTGCGGGCAGCTCTCCATCTCTGTTCCCTCCTCGTCCCGGATGGCAAGCACCTTCACCGGCACATCCTCGCCGGACGGCTTCATTACCTCGACCTCGTCCCCGACCGAAAATTTGTTGCGCTGCTCCATCTCACACCAGCCGTCCGAAACGGAACGGACAATGCCGAGATAGGTGTAGCTTTTTACATATGTGCTGTTATCATAAATCTGCGTGTCCGCCGTCGGCTTATGGAAGAAAAAGCCCGTCGTATACTGGCGGTAGGTGCATTTGCCGAGCTCCTCGCGGTAATATTCCAGATTCGAGCGATAGCATTCCTCCGAGGTAAAATAATCGTCAATCGCACGCCGGTAGGTTCTCGCCACGGCAGCCACATAGAGCGCATTTTTCATGCGTCCCTCAATCTTAAAGCTGTCAATTCCGGCCTCCACCAGCTCCGGCACATGCTCAATCATGCACAGATCCTTGGAGTTGAAAATATAGGTGCCCCGGTCGTTCTCGAACACCGGCAGATAGACGCCCGGCCGCGTCTCCTCCATCAGGTAATATTTCCACCGGCACGGATGCGTACACGCGCCGAGATTCGCGTCTCTCCCTGTCAGAAAATTGCTGAGCAGGCATCGTCCGGAGTAGGATATGCACATCGCGCCGTGCACAAAAGTCTCCAGCTCAAGTTCCTCCGGAATGTTCGCGCGAATCTCCGCAATCTCCGCCAGAGACAGCTCCCTCGCCGTCACGACGCGGGTTGCGCCGAGCTTCTGCCAGAACCGGCAGGTCCGGTAATTCACATTGTTCGCCTGCGTACTGACATGAATATCAATCTCGGGCACCGTCTCCCGCGCGATCTCAAATACGCCCGGATCGGAAATGATAAGCGCATCCGGAGCAAGCTGCCCAAGCTCCCGAAAATACTCCTCCACTCCCGCCAGGTCACGATTGTGCGCCGTAATATTCGCCGTGACATAGACCTTTTTGCCGCGGGCATGGGCGAATGCAATGCCCTCCTTCATGTCCTCCGCGGAGAAATTCTTCGCCTTCGCGCGCAGCCCGTAAAGCTCCCCGCCGATATAGACCGCATCCGCCCCGTAGATCACGGCAGCCTTGAGCACCTCAAGACTGCTTGCCGGAATCAGAAGCTCCGGCTTTTTTCTTTCTCGTATCCCACTCATTTCCATCCCCCGTGCACACCGCAGACCAGGCCCGCGGTATTGTTCCGAATCAGACAGGGAGGTTTTCTCCTGCCCTGCGCGTCAAAAATTGTCTGCCCCCGCAACGGCAGGCGCTTCTGCCATTCGCCCTGCATCCTCACAGCCGTTTTAGGCTCTTTCCCGACTTTGGATATTTGCTCTTTGTTGGTATTTCAAACTTTTCAGCAAAATCAATAAGCCTGTGAATCAAAATCCGACAAAACATGAGAAAGAACCCCGTTTTATTCTCATGGCCATTTTTTGCTTTACTGCTCGCTGTCTCAGTTCCGAAAGGTTGTGACCGCCATGCCGTCGCCGACCGGCAACACCACCGTATTCAGCTCCTCGCGGTGGGTCAGCTCATACAGATATTCCCGCATTCGCTTATGGATTGTCCGGTCGCGCCGCACGATCGTAAATTTCGACTCCGCGATGCTTCCCTCCTGCAGCACATTGTCTGTCACAAAGATTCCGTCCGGCCGGAGCAGCCGGAGCAGATCCGGCAGAAAATTCATATACTGCCCCTTTGCCGCATCAAGAAAAATCAGATCATACGGCTCGGAAAAGGACTGGCCAAGCCACGCCGAGTGCTCCCCCGCCGGAAGATAAATCTCCTGCAGCCCTTCCGGCTTTGCCGGATTTCCCTCCCTCGCTGCTTTCGTGCCATCCAGTCGGTCTTCTGCAGGGAGATCCTGTTCCGCTCCACCTACGGCTTCTGTCAAATTTCCCGCCCTTACTTCCGCAGGGATATCTGTCCCCGTCGTATCTGCATGCTCTTCCGGCCTTTCTATGCTCTCCTCCGCCGGGCCCCTCAAAAGCTTTCCGCCTGGCTCCGCCTTCACACCGCCGTCTGCCAGCTTTGCAAGCACTTCCGCCGCATCCCCGACCAAAAGCGCGATCTGCTCCACGCGCGGGGCGTTCTGAAGATTTTCCTTTGCCGGACGCAGGCGCATCGGCACCTTTTCCACTGTGGCGATCAGCGCGCCCTCCGGCATATACTCACTCATATACATGCACGAATAGCCGACTGCCGTCCCGACCTCCAAAAGCCGCATCGGCCGTCTCATCCGCAGCAAAAAGCGCAGAAGTGCCTGAGCATCCTTTCGGATGATCGGCACCTCCTCGCGTATCGCCTGCTCCTCAAGCCGGGCCAGATATTCCGGCTGGTCGGGCTCCAGCGCGCGCAGATAGCCGGAAATCCGCTCGTCCACAATCATTGCGCGCCTCCTCCGGAGCCAGAGGCGCCCTTATCAGCTCCGCTTCCTTCCGCACCGGCGGCTCCCTGTCCGCCTCCACTTCCGCCCGCGCCGGAGGTTCCCTGCCCGGCTCCGCCTCCGCCCGCACCACTGCCCTCAACGCTCTCCTCCTGAGCGATCGAGTTGGAGGCATCCGTTATGATCTCCAGAATATCATTATAATCCATCGATGTATTCAGTATATAGGTGCCCGGCATGATATTATATTCCTTCAGCTTTGTTTTGAGAAGAAAGGAATATTTGTCCACAATGACCAGGCTCGTCTCCAGCTTCGCCGCGATGTTCATCGTCGTCTCGCCGCGGAAGATCTGCACGGACACATCCGTCCCCGGCGCTTCCTCCCTGGCAACGGAACCAAACACCTGGTAGGCAAAGTGGTAGATATAGTCGGCGCCCTTAATAATCACAAATACCACAACAAGATAGAAAATCGTGTTGATGATGAATCTGGAAATTGCGCCGGTCAGGCGCAGCGCCAGCTTTCCTGAGGTTGATTTTTTCATGACGATCCTCCCTTCCGCGGCGGCTTTCCCCGCCTTTCCTCGCGCATATCGCAAACCCGCTCGCGATACCGCTTCCACGAGGAGCTTGAAAGTTTATTTTCAAGCTTATACCTCCATGATAATCGGCAAAATCATAGGAGTTCTCTTCATCTTTTTCCAGATATAATCGCTCAGGGAGTCCTTGATCTCATTCTTTATCTTGCCCCAGTCCGAGGTGTTTTTCGACATGCAGCGTTCCATCGCATCGTTGACCACCTCGGCCGCCTCGTCCATCAGGTTTTCCGCCTCCCTCACATAGACAAAGCCGCGGGAGACGATGTCCGGCCCGGCCAGCACCTGATTGCTGTGCCGCTCCAGCGTGACGACAACGATAATCAGGCCGTTTTCCGACAGATACTGGCGGTCACGCAGCACGATATTGCCAACGTCCCCGACGCCGAGTCCGTCAACGAAGATGCCCTGCGCCGGCACATGCCCCGTAACACCCGCGCTGTCCTCGGACATCTCCAGCACATCGCCGGACGCCAGAATAAAAATGTTTTCCTTCGGCACGCCCATCTCCTGCGCCAGCTCCTTCTGGCGGACGCGGTGACGGTATTCTCCATGCACCGGAACCGAATATTTCGGCCTTGTGAGCGCATAGATCAGCTTGATCTCCTCCTGGCAGGCATGGCCCGATACATGGGTTTCCTGAAAGATTACCTTGGCACCCTTCATCGTCAACTCGTTGATAACCTTGGACACGCTCTTTTCGTTGCCTGGGATCGGGGTGGAGCTGAACACGACGGTATCCCCCGGCGTGATCGTCACCTTTTTGTGGATGGAGGCCGCCATGCGGGACAGCGCTGCCATCGCCTCGCCCTGGCTCCCGGTCGTCACAAGCACGAGCTGGTCGTCTGTATAATTCTTCATCGTCTCGATATCGATCAGCAGATTGTCCGGAATATTGATATAGCCGAGCTCCATCGCCGTCGTGATAATATTCACCATGCTGCGCCCCTCGACGATGACCTTCCTGCCGTACTTCTGCGCCGAATTGATGATCTGCTGCACGCGGTCGACATTGGAGGCGAAGGTTGCGATGATGATGCGGCTGTTCTTATTCTCCGCAAAAATGCTGTCGAAGGTCTTTCCGACAGTGCGCTCCGACGGCGTAAAGCCCGGGCGCAGCACGTTCGTACTCTCGCAGAGCAGCGCGAGCACGCCCTTTCTGCCCAGCTCGCCGAACCGCTGCAGGTCGATCATGTCGCCGAAAATCGGCGTGTAGTCCACCTTGAAATCGCCCGTGTGGATGATCAGGCCCGCCGGCGTAAAAATGGCGAGCGCCGCCGCGTCCGCGATGCTGTGGTTTGTCCGGATAAATTCCACGCGGAAACAGCCGAGATTCACCGTCTGTCCGTGCTTGACGATCCGGCGCTTTGTCGATTTTAACAGATTGTG
>CAMWWR010000183.1 GCA_947178045.1 uncultured Clostridia bacterium | reverse complement strand
CGTGGCGCGGAGGGAGGAACGGCTGAAGAAGCTGGCCGGATCGCTGAAAACAGAAAGTGAAGGTGCGAAGTTGCAGGAACGATCGGAAGAATCATTGGAGGAACCGAGGAATACGGAGCGCACATTGGTGGAATAATCCTGCGTATGTGCAGGCAGAAGCAAAGAAACCAAAATCAGAAAGGGAGGCGGACTATGAAAAAATATGCGGTGATCACGGGGGCGAGCTCCGGAATCGGGAGGGAATTTGCAAAAAGGCTTGCGGCGCGTGGCTACGCGCTTGTGCTCGTGGCGCGGAGGGAGGAACGGCTGAAGAAGCTGGCCGGATCGCTGAAAACAGAATGTGAGGTTTTTGCGGCGGATCTGACGCAGCGGTCGGAATGCGAGCGGCTCTGCGAGCAGCTGCAGGCGCTGGACGTGGAGGTGTTCATCAATAACGCGGGCTTCGGCGAATGCGGCAGATTTGCGAAGACGGACACGGAAAAGGAGCTCGATATGCTGCGGCTGAACGCGGCGGCAGCTTACCTGCTGACCAAGCGCATGGTGCAGCGGTTTCGCGCGCAGGGCAGAGGCTGGCTGCTCAATGTGGCGTCCTCCGCGGGCCTTCTTCCGGCGGGGCCTTACATGGCGTGCTACTATGCGACGAAGGCCTTCGTGGCAAGCCTGACAAGGGCGGTGGCGCGAGAGCTGGCCGAGGAGAAAAGTCCGGTCTATGTCGGCTGCCTCTGTCCGGGGCCGGTCGACACCGAATTTAACGCGGTGGCGAACGTGGAATTTGCTCTGAAGGGAATCCGCCCGGGCTATTGCGCCGGGTACGCCCTCAATCAGATGTTTCACAAGCGGAAGACCGTGATTGTGCCGTCGCTGAAGATCCGGCTGGGAGTGACGCTCGGGCGTCTGCTTCCGCAGCAGGCCGTTGTGGTGGTCGCGGGACGGCAGCAGAGGAGGAAGCTGGTGAAAAAAGGCGGAACATCGCGTGAGGGAAAAGTCCGTGATTGATTATAGAAATATTGAAAAAAGCGATTATGCTGAATTTTTAAAGCTGCTAACCGATTACTATCGGGAGGGAGAAGATGCTGATACAGAGCAATCCGTGTTGGATGAGTTCATAAAACACCTGTTTTCTTTAGTGGTTGAAAATCAGATCAGGGGTTGTTTTCTGTATCAGGATGATGTATTAGCAGGTTTTGTCTTATGGATGATCGATACGCCGGGGAGTGATTATAGCGAGATTCCAGGCTTTGGAACGTTTTTGGAAATAGGGATTTGCCCCTCCTGTCGCGCTCAGGGCATGGGACGTTGTGCCGTTGAAGCGACAGAGGAGCGAATGAGAGAAGCGGATGTTAAAAATTTTTATGTGTCGGTATACCTACCAGCCGGTGCTTTCTGGGAAAAATGTGGTTACAGAAAAACGGATAAAAAAGCCTCGAATGGGCTTTATATCTATGTAAAAATGGGAAATGAATAAACGTATTGTTAGCAAAAAAATTTTAAAATCGCATCCCAAAATGCAGTGATGGAAAAGCCCTCCGCAGGATTGACAGAATCCCCGTTTCGTGCTATCCTTAAAACCCGGGAAAAACAACTACCGCAGGCCGTCCACCCCCACGGGGAGGACGCTCTGCGGCGTTTGTGCGTACAGAAAAGACGAGGGACAGGCAAATTTTGCGCCCGCTGCGGCGGGCAGAGAGGATACGGCGAATGAAAATAATTATCGGACTGGGAAATCCGACCAGAGAATATCAGGCAACCAGACGTAATATCGGTTTTGATGCGGTGACGAGAATCTGCGACGACTACGATATCCGTCTTGACTCCAGGGAGCATAAGGCGCTGTGCGGCCGGGGGCGGATCGCGGGTGAGAGGGTGCTTCTGGCACAGCCGCAGACCTATATGAACCTGAGCGGCGAGAGCGTGCGCGCGCTTGTGGATTATTATAAGGTGACCAATGAGGACATTATCGTGATTTACGACGACATCAGCCTCGACGTCGGGCAGCTGCGCGTGCGCCCGAAGGGCAGCGCAGGCGGGCACAAGGGGATCAAGAGTATTATCGAGCATCTCGGCACAGAAGAATTTGCGCGCATCCGCATCGGCGTCGGCGACAAGCCGGAGGGCTGGGATCTGGCGGATTATGTCCTCGGCCGGTTCTCGAACGAGGAGAACGAGCAGATCCGCGAGGCGCTTGCCAGAGCGTCAAAGGCGTGCGAACGGATTATCACGGATGGTGTCGATGCGGCGATGAACGAGTTCAACCGAAAGCGGTAGGAGGATTCTATGCAGACATTTTATCAGCCGCTGTACGGCTATGAGGAGTTCCGGGAGCTGAGGAGCGCGATTCAGAAGAAAAAGCTGCCGGTGCAGGTCCTGGGCTGCATCGATTCACAGAAATGCCATCTGATGTATGCAGCCGCCGAGGGAATTTCACGAAAGCTGATCATCACGCACAATGACCTGAAGGCAAAGGAAATTTATGAGGACTGCAAGCTGTACGACCGCGAGGTATATCTGTATCCGGCCAAGGATATTATTTTCTTTTCGGCGGATATCCACGGCAACGCCATTGTGCGGGAACGGCTGCGGATTCTGCGCAGATTGATGGAGGGACGGCCAGTCACGGTGATCGCGACGATCGACGGCGGCATGGATAAGGTACTGCCGCTGGAATATCTGCAGGAAAACTGCGTGCACATCAGAAATTCCGGGCGGCTCGACCTGGAGGAGCTGCAGAAGCAGCTGGTGCGGCTGGGCTACGAGCGGCAGGCGCAGGTGGAGAGCGCCGGGGAATTTGCCGTGCGCGGCGGCATCATCGACATTTTTCCGCTGACGGAGGAAGCGCCCGTGCGCATCGAGCTGTGGGGCGACGAGATTGATTCCATCCGCTCGTTCGATGCGGCGAGCCAGCGCTCGATCGAAAATCTGGAGGAGCTTCGGATCTATCCCGCCTCGGAGTTTATTCTGACGGAGGAGGCGAAGGCGAAGGGCCTCGCGGCGATCGAGCGGGAGCTGGAGAGCACCGCCGGAGCGCTGCGGAAGGAAATGAAAACGGAGGAGGCGGCGCGCCTGCGCAAGGCTGTGGGGGAGTTTCAGGAAAATCTGGAATACTGCCAGGGCAGCGTCGGACTGGACAGCTATGTAAATTACTTTTTTGACCGCACGGTATCGTTTTTTGATTATTTCTGCGGCGAGGACGCCGTGATCTATCTGGACGAACCGGCGCGCATTATGGAAAAGGGCGAGGCGGTCATGACCGAATTTTCCGAGAGCATGACCGGGCGGCTCGAGAAGGGCTATATCCTGCCGGGACAGCTGGATGTGATTTTTGATTACCGCACGCTGCTGGCCGGCGTGCTGAACGCCAATGCCGTGCTGCTCACGATGCTGGAGCAGAAGCTGGAGAAGCTGACGGTAAAAAGCAGATACAGTCTGACCGTGCGGTCGGTGAACCCCTACAACAATAATTTCGAGATCCTTGTCAAGGATTTGAAGGCGTGGAAGAAAAGCGGTTACCGCGTGATCCTGCTGACGGGCTCAAGAACGCGCGCCGAGCGGCTTGCGGATGATCTGCGGGACAATGAGCTCACGGCGTTTTTCACCGACGACCGCGACCGCATTGTCCAGAACGGGGAAATTCTGGTGACCCAGGGGAATGTGCACCGCGGCTTTGAGTATCCGCTTCTCAAATTTGTCATTATTTCGGAGAGCGATATTTTCGGCGAGACAAAAAAGGCGAAGAGGAAAAAGGTCAAGGCATACGAGGGCAGCAAAATATCGAGCTTTTCCGATCTGAACATCGGCGATTATGTCGTCCATGAAAATCACGGCCTCGGCATTTACCGCGGAATCGAGAAGATTACCGTCGATAAGGTGACGAAGGATTATATCAAGATCGAGTATGCCGCGGGCGGAACGCTCTATATCCCGGCGACGGGGCTCGACGTGATCCAGAAGTACGCGGGCGCGGACGCGCGCAAGCCGAAGCTCAACAAGCTGAATTCGTCCGAGTGGAAGACGACGAAGGCGCGCGCGCGCAGCGCCGTGAAAGATATCGCGAACGAGCTGGTTGAGCTGTACGCGCTGCGCCAGTCGAAAAAGGGCTATGCGTTTTCTGCGGACGACACATGGCAGCGGGAGTTTGAGGAGCTGTTTCCGTACGAGGAGACGGACGACCAGCTGCGCGCCATCGAGGAGACAAAGCGCGATATGGAGAGTACGCGCATTATGGACCGGCTTGTCTGCGGCGACGTGGGCTACGGCAAGACGGAGATCGCCATCCGGGCGGCGTTCAAGGCGGTGCTGGACAAAAAGCAGGTCGTGTTCCTCGTGCCGACGACCATCCTCGCGCAGCAGCATTACAACACCTTCACGCAGCGCATGAAGGATTTTGCCGTGAACATCGAGATGCTCTCACGGTTCCGCACGCCGGCGGAGCAGAAAAAAGTCCTTGCAGGGCTGGCCAGGGGAGAGGTGGACATCCTGATCGGGACGCACCGCATACTGTCGAAGGATATCAAATACAAGGATCTGGGGCTGCTGATTATCGACGAGGAGCAGCGCTTCGGCGTGTCGCACAAGGAGAGAATCAAGCAGATCAAGGGTGACGTCGATGTGCTGACGCTGACAGCGACGCCGATCCCGCGGACACTGCACATGAGTCTGGTCGGAATCCGTGATATGAGCGTGCTCGAGGAGCCGCCGGTGGACCGCCTGCCGATCCAGACCTTTGTGATGGAGCACAACGACGAGATGATCCGCGAGGCGATCAACCGCGAGCTGGCGCGCGGTGGACAGGTGTATTATGTGTACAACCGCGTGATGGGCATCGACGAGATCGCGTCCTCCGTGCAGCGGCTTGTTCCGGAGGCGAATGTGGCGTTCGCGCACGGGCAGATGAGCGAGCGGCAGCTGGAAAAGATCATGTTTCAATTTATTAACGGGGAGATCGACGTGCTGAGTTCGACGCCCATTATCGAGGCCGGCATCGATATTTCCAATGTCAATACGATGATTATCGACGACGCGGACCGGC
>CAMWWR010000182.1 GCA_947178045.1 uncultured Clostridia bacterium | reverse complement strand
TCCTACCGCTTTCGGCGTCTCGAGCTGATTCAGCTCGAGCCAAGGAAAATCACGTTGGACGGAGAATTCTTCGCTTATTCCAACACCGTGTGCCTCTCCTCCCTGCGGGACAGCAATCCTGTTTTCGACAGCGGGGACCGCCGCCTTACCCACATAGCCCCCGGCGAAATCTATGTGACGGCAGAAATCTTCGCCTCCGGGAGGAATCATTTTTTCGAGGGCGCAAAAATCGAGATCTCAAACGGCGGAGCAAGCCGTGAATTTATCCTGCGCGGTTCGACCAAGGACTGCTTTTTCGGCTCGTCGATGGCCGGCATAACAAGGTTTCTCGTGAGCGAGGAGGACTATGCCTTCTTTGCCGGCACGACCGACGACCGGCTTTCCTTCTACTCCGTCTACACGGATGACACAAGCTACCTCTCCGGCTCCCGCACCCTGATGCTGGACTACATTTTCAGCGGCAACAAAGCGCAGATACGGCAGATGTACCTGATGGATGTGCTGACCGCAGCGATCATCCTCGTCGTGAGCCTCTGCCTGATCCTGATCTCCATGGTGATCCTGCAGTTTATTATTCGCTTCACCATGAGCGAGGAATTCCGGGAGATCGGCGTGATGAAGGCCATCGGCATTCCCGATTACCAAATCCGCCTGCTGTACACCGTAAAATATCTCGCGGTCTCGGCATTGGGAGCGGCCGCCGGACTTGCGCTCAGCTTCCCGCTCGGAACACTGCTGCTTAAGAGCGCCTCGCGCAACATTATTCTCTCGGAAAGGAAAATGATCCCGGTCCATTTTGTCTGCGCCTTTCTGACTGCAGCTTTGATCGTGCTGTTCTGCTGGTTCTGCACAAGAAAAATACGGAGCTTCTCCCCGATCGACGCAATCCGCAGCGGCGAAACCGGCGAGCGCTACACCGGAAAGGGACTGTTCGGCCTGAACCGCTCCCGCCTTGCTCCGCCTCTTTTTCTGGCCGTCAACGATATTTCGGGCGGACTGAAGCGCTATGCCTCCATGCTCGCCA
The DNA here is from genome assembly GCA_947178045.1 of uncultured Clostridia bacterium. Classification (GTDB taxonomy): domain Bacteria; phylum Bacillota; class Clostridia; order Lachnospirales; family Lachnospiraceae; genus RGIG4057. Next base: position 4,051 of record CAMWWR010000182.1, on the reverse strand, counting down.
TTTTTACGATCGGAATTTTACTCGTCACGATCCCGTCCAACACCATCAACACCCTCTCGTCCGACCGGCTGGTCACACTGTTCAATATGGCGGAATGTGACCATGTAATCACCCGGGAGGCCCTGCTCTCCTTCGGCGGCAGCAATAAAGAATATCTCCTCTCCGGGCTGGAGGATATCAAAAATACGCTTGCGGAGAACGGAATTGAGGCAGAGGTCTTTCAGGAGCTTGTGTTCCGCATGAATGTGTCCCGCGGTGACCTGTCCTTCTCCTCTCTGGCCTTTCAAAGCATCGGAGACGTTACGACGGACCGGTATGTCTACATCGATGGCACGCCGCCTCAAAACAGCGGTGAAATCGCTCTATCCTATCTCACCGCGGAGAATATCGGCGCGAAAATCGGGGACGACGTCCGAATCACCGTCGACGGGCAGACCAGAACCTACCTTCTGACGGCAATTAACCAGTCTCTGAACAACAACGGTGAGGCGGTCCGCTTCCATCCGGACGCGGAGCTGGATTACAGCAGGTGCGTCGGCTCCTTCGGCATCCAGATCCGCTACACCGGCCATCCGGACAAAAAAGAGCTTGACCATTATCTGGAGCTGCTCCGCAGCCTGTATCCGGACGATGATATCCGTCCTGCGGGCGAGTATATCAATCTCATGATCGGTGATGTTGCCGGGCAGTTTGACAGCATCCGGAGCCTGATTTTCGGAATCGTCCTGTGCATCAATCTGCTTGTCACGGTGCTGATGGTAAAGAGCTTTATTACGAAGGAAAAGGGGGAGATTGCACTTCTGCGGGCCATCGGCTTTTCCTCCGTCTCCCTCATCGCCTGGCAGGCGATGCGAATCGGTCTTGTGCTGCTGCTCGCGGCCGTTCTCGGCGCATTGCTCTCCACTCCGCTCACCCGCCTGATGATTGAGCCGATTTTCCGGATGATGGGCGCGTACAGCATATCCTTTGAAATCCGGGTATTTGAGGTCTACATCGTCTGCCCGCTCATCATTTTCATTGCCGCAACTGCGGCGGCCGCTCTCTCTGCATGCCAGCTGAAGAAAATCCCGGCATCCGAGGTCAGCAATATCGAATAAGCGTAGAAATGAGGTAAATTATGGAAAATATACTGGATATCAAAAATCTCTGCAAGACCTACATTATTGATAAGCGCCAGAACAATGTTCTGAAAAACGTAAACTTTTCTGTTGCAGGGGGCGAGATGGTCGCCATCATGGGACCGTCCGGCTCCGGCAAATCGACCCTTCTGTACACGGTTTCCGGGATGGACCGGGCGACCGCCGGGGAGGTGCGCTTCTGCGGCAGGGACATCGCCGGACTGCGTGAAAAGGAGCTCGCCTCCATCCGCCTCAACGAGATGGGTTTTATCTTTCAGCAGATGTATATGCTGAAAAATCTCACGCTGCTCGACAATATTATTCTTCCCGCCTTCCAGTCAGGAAAGCGGACAGAGAGCAGAAAGGAAACCGTCCGGCGTGCTCTCGCGCTGATGCGCAGACTCGGCATCGCCGAGACGGCGGACAACGGCATCAACGAGGTGTCCGGCGGGCAGCTGCAGCGCGCCTGTATCTGCCGCAGCATGATTAACCGCCCGAAAATGATCTTTGCCGACGAGCCGACCGGCGCGCTCAACCGCGCCGCCTCCGGCGAGGTCATGGAGGCGCTCGTGAAGCTGAACGGCGACGGGACAACGGTCATGCTCGTCACCCACGATGTCAGGGTGGCGGCAAAATGTACCAGAGTGCTGTATCTTGTTGACGGGAACATCAAAGGCGAGTATAGTTTAGACAGATGCTCCGGGCCGGATAAGCTCCGGGAACGGGAGCGCACGCTGAACAACTGGCTGATCGAGATGGGATGGTAACGGCAGTCCGGGACGGGATGGTAATATGCTTGATATTCTGATTATCGAAGACAATAAGGAGCTCGGCACGCTGCTGTGTGATTTTCTGCGCGCGGAAAATTACACGGTGAGCGTCGCCGGGAGTGCGGAAAAGGGCCTCGCGCTCTACGAAAAATACGGTGCGCGGCTCGTTGTGCTCGACATTATGCTGCCCGGGGCGGACGGCTTTTCCGTCTGCGCCCGGATACGCCGTCAGAGCGACACGCCCATCCTGATCGTCAGCGCCAGAACGCAGAAGGAGGACAAGCTCACGGGACTTGAGCTCGGCGCGGACGATTATATCGAAAAGCCCTACGACATCGACATTATGCTCGCGAAAATCGCGGGCATCTTCCGGCGGCGCTGCTCCTCAGACGAAATCACCGTGCAGGATCTGCAGGTCGACCGCCGGAGCCGCGTCGTCCGCAGAAACGGCGTTCCGGTTGATATGACCGCAAAGGAATTTGATTTGCTCCTTCTGCTTTTAGAGAACCGCGGCAGGACGCTCGACAAGGATTTTATTTTCCGCCGCGTGTGGCCCGACAGTCTTTCGGAGCCGCAAACGCTGACGGTACATATCAAATGGCTGCGCCAGAAAATCGAAGATGACCCGAAAAGGCCCTCGAAAATTCTGACGGTATGGGGAGTGGGGTATCGATTCGCATGAAGAGCTTTCGCCGAATTTTTATCATTATTGTCCTCTGCGCCGCGGCGATTTTCACCGCAGTAAACCTTTTTCTTTCCGCGCTCTGCAGCGCGGACGGCAGACCGCACCGCGTCGAGCTCTCCCGCCTTGCAGAGCAGCTGCGCCGGGACGGCCCGGAGTCGATCGACCTGTCCGGCAGCACCTGTATTACCGCAGTCGTCCGCTATGACGGCAGCGGCGATTTTTTTGACGGCGCGGAAAGCGACTATGCGCTGCGCCTTATCGACGGGGAGCTTTACCGCTTCGACTACTCTGCGGAGCATTTCTCCGGACAGAAAAGTCTCATCATAGCAGTGAATCTCGGTCTTGCCGCCATGGCCGCGCTGCTTTTCGCCGTTCTTCTCTTCGTCCGGCGCAGCATCCTGCTGCCGTTTTGCTCGCTGGCGAACGTCCCTTATGAGCTTTCGCGCAGAAATCTGGCCGTCCCGCTCAAGGAGAACAAAAGCCGCTTTTTCGGCCGTTTCGTCTGGGGCATCGATCTTCTCCGCGAAAGGCTCGAGCAGCAGAAGCAGCGGGAGCTCGCCCTGCAGAGGGACAGGAAAACGCAGCTTCTCTCCGTCTCCCACGATATTAAAACGCCTCTTTCAGCAATCCGGCTGTACGCCTCCGCGCTGTCGAGGAGGCTTTATCCCGAGCCGGAAAGGCAGTCCGAAATCGCGCTCCGCATCCGGGACCGGGCGGATGAGATCGAGAGCTTTGTCGCCGAGCTGATCAAAGCCTCCGGCGAGGATTTTCCCGAGCCGGAGATCAAAATCGGCGATTTCTATCTGTCCTGGCTCGTCCGCCAAATCTCCTCCTATTACACCGATAAGCTCGCCCTTGTGCATACAGATTTCCAGGTCGGCCGATATTCCGACTGCCTGCTGAAGGGCGATCCCGACCGCGCTGTCGAGGTGCTGCAGAATATCATGGAAAATGCCGTTAAATACGGCGACGGGGGCTTTATCCGCATCTGCTTTTCGGAGGAGGAGGGCTGTGTGCTGATCACGGTTGAAAACAGCGGCAGCTCGCCCGCCGTACACGAAATGCCACATATTTTCGACAGCTTCTGGCGCGGCTCAAATTCCGAGGGCAAAAGCGGCAGCGGGCTCGGCCTCTCGATCTGCCGTCGCCTGATGAACCGGATGGACGGCGAGGTATTTGCCGCGGCGGACGACGGAGCCATGCGGGTGACCGCCGTATTTCGGAAGCTGTAAGCCGGGTTCCGCCGCGCTCCTTCTCTGTCTGCTCTGAGCCGGCGCATCTTTATTTATCCCATCCGCCGGACACCGTCCGCTCGGATCACCGGCGGCTCTTCATCTGCTCCGATCACCGCAGGTTCTTCATCTGCTCCGATCACCGCAGGTTCTTCATCTGCTCTGATCACCGGCAGCTCTTCATCTGCTACAGTCATCGGCGTCTCTTCATTTGCTCGGATCACTGGCGGCTGTCCCGGGGTAATT
>CAMWWR010000181.1 GCA_947178045.1 uncultured Clostridia bacterium | reverse complement strand
GCAGAAGGTTTTCCGCCGCCTTGATCCGGCGCAGATTCAGATAATCGTAAAACGAGGTGTCGGTGAACTGCTTGAACAGCCTCGAAAAGTGAAACTTCGAAAAGCCGGCGATATCGGCCACCGTCTCCAGCGAAATATCCTCGGTATAATTATTATCAATATATTCGAAAATCTTGTTGAACTTCTCAATATACTCCTTCTGCTTGTTTGTACGCACATCCGGGAAGAGCCCGCCGGAATCGATATGGTTGCGGCCGATCAGCACAAACATCTGGATAATCATGGAATAGATCGTCGCCTCCCACAGCGTATTGCCGTCCCTGTATTCCTGCGCGATATCCATGAGAAGCTTTTTTTCCGCCTCATAGATGCCCGGAGAATTTTCGGACGTGATCAGCCGCGGCTGGGTGATGACCGGCAGAATGCTCGAAAAGCCCTTCAGATTGCTGATGAGTGTAAAATCGAAGAGGAAAATAATGCGCGTGCCGGTCGGGGGCGCGTAAAGCTCGTGAAGCTCCCCGGGCGGAATAATGAGGATATCCCCCTCCTTGAGGGCGTACTGCGTCTTGTTCATCGTGACGGAATAGGTGTTTTCCACGGGCATGATAATTTCCGTGGCGGCGTGCCAGTGCGCGGGGTAGTCCTCGTATTCGCGGTTCCAGTGAAGCAGGATGGAGGAATTTCCCGTGAAGTCGACCTTCTCGAAAACGCCGTTTAATTCTGGCTGCATAGGGTGGTGCTCCTTTCTGAATGCCTTGTATCGTATGGCTGATCAAATATGGGAAAAGGTTTCAAATATTGCGAAAAAAAGTCCCATGGAAAGCCTTGTCAATCTGTACAAAAATACAGCTTCAAAAATACGTCGCATAGATAAATTTATTGAAAAAGTGCGGTTTCATTGTAATATAAAAACACGAAAAAGTAAAGCGATTCGGCCCTGAAATTACAAAAAATTGTTTAGGGGGAGCAATCTTTAGCAACCATTGAAGCAAAAATAGCAAGAATTGATAGGCAGAATTCCCGAGAAAATAGTAAACTGTAACCATAAAACAAAAAAAGCCGTGTAAGCGTATTGAAAAATATACAAAATACACAATAACACTCAAAGAAAGGGAGAGGGATAAGGATATGCCTGGGAAGAGAAAAAAAATTATCCTGACAGCCGTTATCATAGTGGTGCTCGCGGCGGCATTCATCATCTACCGCAGGATGAGTCAGCCGGACAATTACTATGACAAATACGCAGGATATGACCTCGACAGCGATGTGCAGGGGGTGAGCCGCGACGGCACTTATGCCAAATATCAGCAGCAGCATGAAAATGCGGCCAGGCCTGCCTCGAATATTGAGGTAGATGTGTTCGGCTACACGGACGGAACGAATGTCAGCGTAGTGTCGAATTACGAGGGCGAGGCGAAGGTCCTTGTAACGGAGGACGACAGCAATGTGACATGGAAGGTACAGATCCCGCAGGCCGGGCTGTACAATATGTACATAGAGTACTATCCGATCCAGTCGCGCGGCGTTGATATTGAGCGGTGCTTCTACATTAACGGCGAGATTCCGTTTACCGGCTCCGACGATCTGGCCTTCTCCCGGGTGTGGGGCGACAAGTCGGAGGTCAGGGAGGATAATCAGGGCAACCAGATCCGTCCGTCCCAGGTGGAGCTGCCGCGCTGGCAATCCGCCTATTTCAAGGATATCATGGGCTATTACACCGAGCCGTACCAGTATTACTTCGCTGCCGGTGAAAATACGATCTCTCTGGAGAGCGTGAACGAGCCGATGGCGATCCGCAAGCTCGTCATCACGGCGATCGAAGAGCAGCCGGATTACAGCAGCTATGTTATGACGGCGAAGGCGGATTCTTCCCATTCATGGGCAAGCTCCGACACAGGTTTTGAGCAGAAGGTGCAGGGCGAGGATTCGACCTTCCGGTCGTCCCCTTCCCTCTATGCGACCTACGACCGCTCGTCCGCGACGACCGAGCCGTACAGCTCCGCGAAGATCAAGCTGAACATGACCGGCGGAGAGGCGTGGAAGGTTTCCGGCCAGTGGATCGAGTGGGATATCACGGTGCCGGAGGACGGCATGTACGAGCTGTCCATCAAGGGACGTCAGAATTACCAGCGCGGTTTTGTCTCGAACCGTGCGCTCTATATTGACGGCGAGATTCCTTTCAGGGAGGTTTCCGCGATTGCTTTCCAGTACAGCAACGCGTGGAATCTGCTCACCCTCGCCGATGAGAACGGAAATCCGTACCAGTTCGCTCTGACGGCGGGCACGCACACGATCCGCCTCGAGGTGACGCTCGGCGAGCTCGGCGATATTCTGAACGAGATGGAGGACAGCATTTTCCGCCTCAACCAGATGTACCGCAAGATACTCGTCCTGACCGGAACCACACCGGACGAATTCCGTGATTACCAGATCGCGAAGATTTATCCGGAGGTTATCGAGGCGATGAACCTCGAGAGCAGGAGACTGTACCGGATGGTTGACCAGATCGTCGATTATTCCGGACAGAAGGCGTCCCAGGTTGCGACGATTCAGACACTGGCGACGCAGCTTGAGCGTTTTGTGGAAAATCCGGATAAGATTCCGAAATCGCTGGCGAACTTCAAGGAGAATGTCAGCTCGCTCGGAACATCCATCCAGACGCTTTCCGAGGCGCCTCTCGATATCGACTATATTGTAGTCGCTGCCGCAGGGCATGAGGTGAAAGCGACAAAGGAGACCTTCCTGAGGAAGGCAGGGCACGAGCTCCGCTCCTTCATTTCCTCCTTCACCGAGGATTACAACTCCCTCGGAAACATTTACGACAAGGGTGAGGCGATCACAGTCTGGATGCTTTCCGGCCGCGACCAGAGCACGATCCTCAAATCGATGATCGACGATACCTTCACGCCGGAGTACGGCATTGGCGTCAATGTAAAGCTCGTCGACGCGGGCACGCTGCTCCCGGCGACAGTGGCAGGCACCGGGCCGGACATAGCGCTTTCCGTCGGCCAGGGCGAGCCGGTTAACTATGCGCTGCGAAACGCTTCGGCGGATCTGACGCAGTTTGACGACCTCGATGAGGTGCTCAAGAGCTTTTACCCGAGCTCCTACGAGGCGTACCGTTTCAACGGCGGAATTTACGCAGTGCCGGAGACTCAGAACTATAACGTATTGTTCTACCGCTCCGATATTCTGGAGGAGCTTGGACTTGAGATACCGCAGACCTGGCAGGATCTGATCAACATGCTGCCGATCATTCAGCAGAATAATATGACCGTTGCCATTCCGAGTGTTTACAACAACGCGAGCTCTCCGGATTTGACCGGCTTTATGGATCTGCTCTATCAGAACGGCGGCTCGCTCTACACCGACAACGGCAGATCGACCCATATCGACGGGGAGGCGGGCGTTTCCGCATTTGAGACTTACACGACATTTTTTACGCATTACAAGCTTCCGACCGTATACAACTTTGTAAACCGTTTCCGCTCCGGCGAGATGCCGATCGGCATCGGGTCGTACAACATGTACAACACGCTCGTTGTGTTCGCACCGGAGATCCGCGGCCTGTGGGATTTCACGCTCCTCCCGGGAACCGAAAAGGAGGACGGCACAATCGACCGCTCGGGAAATTCCTGGGGCACCTGCTCCATGATGCTTGAGAATTCGAACAACAAGGACAAAGCATGGGAGTTCCTGAAGTGGTGGGCGAGCGCAGAGACGCAGATTCGTTTCGGACGCGAGCTCGAGAGCGTCATGGGTTCCTCCGCGCGGTACGCGACGGCAAATGTCGAGGCATTTGAGGGCCTTGCATGGAGCAGCAAGCAGATGGAGGTCCTGAAGCAGCAGTGGGCATGGACAAAGGGAACGCCGGAGGTGGCGGGCAGCTACTACACGTCGCGACATCTTGTCAACGCGGTCCGCAGGGTCATCAATGTGAATGAGGATCCGAGAGAGACGCTGCTCGACTACGCGAGGACCATCGACGAGGAGCTCTATAAGAAGCGCAAAGAGTTCGGTCTGGAAAAGTAGAAGGGGGAGAGAAAATGTCAGTTTTAAATAAATACGTGCAAAAAAAGAAGAAAAATTTTCATATTGCAATGTATAAGGCAAAGCGCTCAAAGAACTGTTATCTGTTCCTTCTGCCGTATGCCATTATCTTCACCCTGTTTTATATCGTGCCGGTGGTGATGTCGATTTGCCTTAGCTTTACCTATTACAATGTGCTGGAGTCCCCGCGGTTTATCGGCCTCCAGAACTATATCAACCTGTTCCTGGCGGACGACGTGTTCCTGACGTCCGTCACGAACACCTTCCTGATCGCGGCGATCACCGGCCCGATTGGTTATCTGGCATCGTTTCTGTTCGCGTGGTTCATCAATGAGCTTCCGCGGTACATCCGGGCCTTCGCCGTGCTGGTATTCTACGCGCCGACGATCTCAGGCCAGGTGTACCTGATCTGGGCGATCATGTTCTCGGGCGATGCATACGGCTATGTAAACTCCTTCCTGATGAAGCTCGGCTTCATCAACCAGCCGATCCTCTGGCTGACCGACCCGAATTACATGATGCCGGTCATCCTGCTCGTCATTCTCTGGATGAGTCTCGGCACCGGGTTCCTCTCCTTCGTTGCCGGCCTTCAGGGCGTGGATCAGGCGCAGTATGAGGCGGGCTATGTGGACGGCGTAAAAAACCGCTGGCAGGAGCTCTGGTATATCACGCTGCCGAACATGAAGCCGATGCTGATGTTCGGTGCCGTTATGGCGATCACGCAGTCGTTCGGCGTCTGCGAGGTAACGATGGCGCTGGCCGGCTTCCCGAGTACCGATTACGCGGCCCGCACCGTTGTAACTCACCTTTTTGATTACGGTTCCGTACGCTTTGAGATGGGCTACGCATCCGCAATCGCAACCGTGCTTTTCATTACAATGATTCTCTGCAACAAGCTGATTCAGTCATTGTTACGGAAAGTGGGAACCTGATAACGTCCAAGGAAAGGTGAGGAGACCGAAATGAAAAAAATAAAAAGAAGAAAACCGAACAGGTCCAGGGGCGGCGATCTTGGAATTTATATCATGCTGATCCTG
>CAMWWR010000180.1 GCA_947178045.1 uncultured Clostridia bacterium | reverse complement strand
ATGATGGTAATGTGGGAGAAAAAAGAGGTGACTGTCAAGGAGCTTGGAGAATGTCTTTATTTGGATTCGGGTACGCTTACTCCTGTTCTGAAGAAACTGGAGGAAAAAAATTATGTGATGCGGAACCGCTCGAAAGAAGATGAACGGAATCTGATTGTTTCAATTACACAAGAAGGCGAGGACTTAAAGGAGCAGGCCGTTCAGATACCTGCGAGCCTGAGCGCCTGTGTTAATGTGAAACCGGAGGAGGCGCAGCAGTTATACCGGCTTTTATATAAGCTGCTTGACGGGTTATCTTAAATGAGATATTGTATGAGAGAAGATGAATGGTTTGGTAAAAATTCCGCCGCGCAATGGGGAATATAAACCGGAACGGAAAAAGCGATAATAAAATTAGCGAGAAACTGATGGAAAGGAGATACCTTATGCGGCTATCTCCTTCATTGCATGCGCAGGGCGTCAATGGGCGGGAATACATATAAGGCTGATTGCTGCAGCAGCGCGCTCCACACGGGCAGGCAGAGAGAAAAGCTGCTCGCCCGATCGCGGCACAGGGAGAATGATTTATGAAATTGATGATGCATTATATCAAAAAGCACATAGGGATGTTCCTGATCGCGGTGGTATTCCTCGCCATAGAGACGTTTGCGGATCTGCTGCAGCCGACTTTCATGTCCTATATTGTGGACCGCGGAGTGAAGGGACAGGAGCTGGAGCTGATTTTGCAGTACGGCCTGATTATGCTGGGGATCACCGCCGCGGGTGCCGTCGGCGCGGTGGTGCGCAATATCTACGCGAGCCGGACCTCCCAGCTGATCGGCAAGGAAATTCGGCTGGACATCTATGAGAAGGTGCAGACGCTCTCCTATGAAAATATTGACCGGCTGCAGCCGGCCTCCATTGTCACAAGGATCACCAACGATGTGACGCAGATGCAGAATTTTATTAACGGCATTATGCGGATCATGCTCAAGGCTCCGGTGACCTGCGTCGGTGCGGTGGTGCTGATCGTCCTCCAGATGCCCGCGCTGCTGCCTTTGATGATGGTGATTCTGGTCTGTGCCGGGCTGCTGATCTGCGGCAATATGAAGCTGGGCTATCCCCGGTTCGACAGAATGCAGAAAAAGCTGGACGGGCTGAACCGCACCAGCAGGGAATTCCTGAGCGCAATCCGGGTGGTCAAGGCCTTCCGGGCAGAGGAGCAGGAACGGGAGAAATTCGGGGATGCCTCCGGGCAGCTGGCGGAGGCCGGAATTTCCTCCATGCGGGTCATGGCGGTATTCGGCCCACTGATCAATCTGACCGTCAATGCGGGGATCGTGGTGATGCTGTGGCTTTCCGGGCGGGAGACGGCCGGGGAAATCGGGCGGCTGATGGCCTGCGTCAACTATATGACACAGGTGCTGTTTGCGCTTGGTATGGTATCCAATATTCTGAATTCTGCCGTCCGCGCGGTGGCATCCTCCGCCCGGGTGCAGGAGGTTTTAAGCGAAATGCCTGCCCAGCAGGAGGTGGCGGAGGAGAATACCGGAGCCGCGGCGAATGAGACCGGGGGCTTTTCTGCGGCAGACAGCGGGTGCGAGGAGATATCCCCGCGGGAGCAGCTTTCGGAGGGCAGCATCGTTTTCCGGCAGGTGTCCTTCGCCTATGCGGGCACAGCCCGCCCGGCCGTGCAGGACGCCGTTTTTTCGGTCAGAGCGGGGGAGACGGTCGGCATCATCGGCCCCACCGGCTCGGGCAAATCCACGCTGGTGAATCTGGTTCCCCGGTTTTATGACGCCACCCGGGGCCAGGTGCTGGTGGGGGGACGGGATGTAACCCGGGTGCCCATGGCGCAGCTGCGTCAGATGATTGCCGTAGTGCCCCAGAAGGCGCTGCTTTTCACGGGCACGATAGAGGAGAATCTGCGCTGGGGAGACAAGCAGGCGGGCAGGGAGGAGATCTGCCGGGCGGCAGAGGCGGCCTGTGCGCAGGCGTTTGTGGAAAAGCTGCCAGAGGGCTATGACACCTGGCTGGGCCAGGGAGGTGTGAACCTCTCCGGCGGGCAGAAGCAGCGGCTGTCGATCGCCAGAGCATTGCTGAAAAAGCCGCGGATTCTGATTCTGGACGACTGCACCAGCGCCCTGGATGCCACCACGGAGGCACAGGTGCTGGCGGGGATACGCAGAGAGTCCGCGGGCATGACGGTGCTGCTGGTGAGCCAGCGGATCGCCACGGTTATGAAGGCAGATCATATCCTCTGCATGGAGGACGGGAGGGTCTGCGGCTTCGGCTCTCACGAGGAGCTGATGGCGGACTGCGAGCCTTATAGGGCCATATACCGCTCTCAGATCGGGGACGAGGACTGCCCGGGAGCGGCAGCCGGGGAAGGAGGTGCATTCCATGGATAAGAATATGGCCACGCCGCCCTCTCAGCTGGGCCGCGCAAGAGGTGTCCCTGCCGTGAAACCGAAGAATATGAAGGGCACGCTGCTCCGGCTGTGGCAGATAACCCGGGGACATCGAAAGGGACTGGGCTGGATCCTGCTGTTGTCGGCTCTGGCTTCCGTCTCCGCCGTTCTGTCTCCCTACATCATCGGCAGGGCAGTCAACTGCATTGACAGCAAAGAACCGGGGCTGCAGCTGCTTGCGATTTTAGCGGCGCTGTATCTTGGGGACTGGCGGATTCGTTTTTTACAGCAGTTTCTGATGGCGGGCACCGGGCAGCGGATGATCCTGCATATCCGCACCAGCCTGTTTGCCCACATGGAAAGACTTCCGCTGTCCTTTTTTGACACCAGACAGCACGGCGAGCTGATGAGCCGTCTGACCAACGATGTGGACAATATCAGCGTCACCATATCGGATTCCCTGACCCAGCTGATGATGTACGGATTTACGATCACGGGCATCTTCTGCGTCATGGTCTGCATGAGCCCGCTGCTCACTGCCATCGCGCTTTTTGCGGTGCTGCTGATCTTTCTGCTGACCCGGGCCGTGACAAGGAGGACGAAGGTGCTGTTCCGGCAGCAGCAGGAAATACTCGGAAAACTCAACGGCCAGGTGGAGGAAAGTATCTCCGGAATCAGCATGGTCAAGGCGTTTGGCCAGGAGCGGGAGATGGTGGAAAAATTCGTGGAGAACAACGATGCCTTCTGCCGGGTGGCTGCCAGAGCGCAGATCGCCTCCGGCTACCTGATGCCCATGATGAACGTGATCAATAATCTGACCTATGTGCTGATTGCCATTGCCAGCGGCGTGATGGCTCTTAAGGGGAGGTTGACGGTGGGAGAAATCTCCAGCTTTCTGCTGTATTCCAGACAGTTTGCCCGTCCCTTTGTGGAAATCGCCAATATTTATAACAATTTTCAGACGGCGGTGGCCGGGGCGGAGCGTATTCTGGAGATTCTGGACGAGGCCTGCGAGCCGGAGGATACGGCCGATGCCAGAAGTGCGGAGGGAGTCGGCGGCGCTGTGAGCTTTCGTGATGTGACGTTCGGCTACCGGCCGGATAAGCCGGTTCTGCGGCATATTGATCTGGAGATCCCGGCGGGAACCAGAGTGGCGGTGGTCGGCCCCACGGGCTCGGGAAAAACAACGTTGATCAATCTTCTCACCCGTTTTTATGATGTGCAGGAGGGAGCCATCCTGCTGGACGGCCACGACCTGCGCCATTACCGGCTGGGAGAGCTGCGCCGGGCTTTCGGCGTGGTGCTTCAGGATACGGCGCTTTTCGGCGTTTCCGTCCGGGAAAATATCAGCTACGGACACGATAATGTGCCGATGGAGGAGGTTGAGGCGGCGGCGAAGGCGGCGGGGGCGGATGCTTTTATCCGAAGGCTGCCGCAGGGCTATGAGACGGTGCTGCATCAGGGCGGCGCAGAGCTGAGCCAGGGAGAGCGCCAGCTGCTGACCATCGCCAGGGCCGTGCTGGAGCAGGCTCCCATCATGATATTGGATGAGGCCACCAGCTCTGTGGATACGGTGACGGAGCAGCATATCCGCCAGGCAATGTTCGCCATCACCCGGGGGCGCACCTCTTTCATCATTGCTCACCGCCTGTCCACGATACGGGATTCCGACCTGATTCTGCTGATCCGGGACGGACGGATTGCGGAGCGGGGAACCCATCAGCAGCTTATGGCGCTGGAGGGAGAGTATGCGCAGATGTATTTGACCCAGATGGGGCGGCTCTAAGGAAGCGCTGATTAAATCATCGCTTCCTTAGAGCCGCTGGCGGATGCACACGAATTTGCCAAGGAATATGCCGCTTCGCGGCGCAAATCCGGTGCCGGAAACGCTTTAATCAGCGTTTCCATAAGTATGGGCGTTTGTGGAGTGATAATGTACGGAGATTGGGGGGGAGAGTGACAAAAGATTGATTTTTGTGTCTGATTTTTGTTGACAAGTGAATCGTCCGGCAGACAGGGGATGTCCCTCCTGCCGGAGCTTCTTATAGTCTGTTTTTATATCCCCATTCGCACATTCCGTCAAGAATCGGTATTAAGGACTTACCGCGCTCTGTCAGACTGTATTCGACCTTTGGCGGAATCTGAGGATATTCTTCGCGGTGAACAAGCTGATCTGCTTCCAGCTCCTTCAGGGTGGAGCTGAGAGTTTTAAAGGAAATCTCTCCGATATATTTTTTCATTTCATTGAATCGAACAATACCAAATTCCATTAAAGTATAAAGAATCGTCATTTTGTATTTTCCGTTGATAAGCGACAAGGTATAGCTGAAACCAGTGTCATTTAAACATTCCTTTGATATACAGCGCTCGCTCATTTTTACGCTCTCCTTTAGGTAAGTATATAACCTGAACATAAGTATTGCACCTGAATGTGCGTACTTGTTTTTTGATTTATTCACGCTATAATTATAATATCAACAGCAGGAAAAGTCAATTCTGGAAGCAAGCGTGAATTGAGTTAAAGAAAGGATAGTCAGACATGAAGAAATATAATGCTGCAGGCAGGCCGAAAAAAGTCATTGATATCGTAATGGGATTGCTGTTCATCGCGTTATTGGGGCATTCTTTTACAGGGGTTCCCTTCCATGAGGTGGCGGGGATTGTATTTACTGTAATGGTCGTGATTCATAATATCAT
>CAMWWR010000179.1 GCA_947178045.1 uncultured Clostridia bacterium | reverse complement strand
ATGTAATTCTCATTACTTGACTTGCCATAAAAAAAGTCGCCTCCTTTTCGCACTTCATTGCAGTACGACAAGCGGTGACTGTACACTCACCCGTGTGTTTCGTGCTTGACCGAATGAAAAGCCCGGGCATGCCTGCCCCGGCGCGTCCTGAGCTTCATCCCGAAAAAGCCGAGTCCACGGTTTTCTGCCTCTGTGTGCATCCGGTTCTGCAGACGCACTCTGACAGACTATTTATCTGTACAGTGACTTGTCGCCAGTTTCGATAACTTGACATTCGCTCCACGGAAAACCCGTCCCCCGAAGAAGGGACAGCAACCTCACGCTTCTACGCTATCAACGTCACAACAGTTGGTATTATACCTTAGAAAACCCTGTATTGCAAGCATTTTCTAAAAATTTTGCTCCGCGCGGCAAAACAAAATTTCACGAAATTTCGGACAGGGTTTTGTGTATTTTGCACAAGGCAGAGGACGCTGTCACAGCGTCCTCTGCCTCCGCTCCACCTTCATCTCAAAGGGCTGCAGGCACAGCTCCCCCCCGTCCAGAAGAAAGGTCTGCTGCCTTCCGGTATTATTGAAAATAAAACGCGCCTCGATGTCCGCCCCGGTACGCGTCGTAATCTCCACATTATCCGGCAGTCCCGGGATGATTTCAATTCCGCATTTTCTCAGGATGTCCGGCACCAGCCTGTCATACAGCTTCTTCTCCCCGACCGTCCCGATATAATATACTTTTCCGCTTCCGTATTCGTTTTCGGTGATCGCGGCGCTTCCCTTATAAAATTCGCCGTCATAGCGGGCAAGCACTCCGGCCGTCTCCTCCTGCAGGATATCGCACCACTGGCGTCCCCAGAAGACGCTGCCATCCTCAAACCTCACCGGGACCCTGTCATAGCCGATCGGATCATACTCCAGGACACGGCAGCCCGCCAGCTTCCGGTACGGAGCCGGCAGCGGCGACATAATGCAATTATTGTGCTCGTCCTTTACGCCGCAGCGGTTCGTGAGAATCACGGTCCCGCCGTTTTCCGCGAACTCATACAGCTTCTTTACAACGTCACTGTCTGTAACATACAGCTCCGGAGCCGCCACCAGCCGGTAGCCGGAAATATCCTCCCGCTCCCCGATCACGTCGACATTCAGCCCGCATTTTGTAAAAGCGGCATGAAGAAGCTGAAGCTGCTCGCGGTAATACATCCCGTTTGTCTGCGGCTGGAGCTTAAAGGCATACTCGCTGTCCGTCGAGCAGAGGATCGCCACCTCCGACCGGATTTCCGTTCCCCGGAGATCCGCAAGCTCCTCCGCCGTCCTGCAGAGCCGCGCAAATTCCTCAAAGCGTCTGCCCGGGACGTTGGAATGATCGATCAGGCCGTGCCAGTGCATCTCGGCGCCGCTGACCGCGGTTCTCCAGCGAAAATGCACCACCGTATCCGCGCCGCGGGCAAATGCCTGGAGCGAATATCCGGAGATCATTCCCGGAGCCGGAGTCCGCGACATTGGCGACCAGCAGCCCAGGCCGCCGCTCAGCTGCTCCATCACCCAGAAGCTCTGCCGCCGGACGCCCCGCATGCGGTCGAGGTGGAACGCGTGGGAATAATATTCCTCCGGATTGTCCGGAAGCCTTGTCGGCGGATAATTATCATAGGAAACAAAGTCGAGCCGCTCAAAGGTCTTGTAAAAATCCGGCATATTTTCGCAGAACCAGACATTCGTCGTGACCGCCGTCCCCGGGCAGTTTCTGCGGATGATCTCCGCCTGCAGCTGCACATATTCTATCATATCATCGGATGCATATCTGCTGAAATCAAGCATGTACGCCGGATTCAGCCACGCGGACGGATAGTCCCCGAACGGCGGGTCGAGCTGCTCCCAGGAGGAATATTCACCGCTCCAGACATCGTTTCCGTAGGCTCTGTTTACATTTTCCAGGCTATCGTATTTCCTCTTCACCCAGGCACGGTATTTTTCTATACATTTTTTGCAGAAGCAGAAATTCGCCTCCGGCTCATTGTCGATCTGCCATGCGATGACCGCCTCGTTGTCCGCG
The DNA here is from genome assembly GCA_947178045.1 of uncultured Clostridia bacterium. GTDB lineage: Bacteria > Bacillota > Clostridia > Lachnospirales > Lachnospiraceae > RGIG4057. The sequence goes on along the minus strand of CAMWWR010000179.1, from coordinate 3,056 downwards.
TACCGCTTTGTCATCCGCTCAAGAAGCCGCTTTGCATGCTCCAAAAAATCCGGAGCGTTATAGCAGCGGTGCCCGCGAATCCCGATCGGATTGCGTCTGCCGTCCCGTCCCACCGGCAGAGCGTCCGGATATTTCTCACAAAACCAGCGCGGCGGGCAGTTCGTCGGCGTGCCGAGCACAACGCGGATTCCCCGTTCCGCAAATATCCCGACCGCCTCGTCAAGCCATTCAAAATCATACTCATTTTCCCGCGGCTCCAGCCTGCACCATGTAAACTCGGCCATGCGCACAACCCGGACGCCCGTTTTCTGCATCAGGTCCGCATCCGAACGCCAGAGCGCTCTGTCCCAGTGCTCCGGATAATAATCCACTCCTATTATCATTCCTGTTTCCTCCATCTTCCCGATGCTCCGCACGGCAGCACCAGCCCGTTTCCGCTCACCGGCAGGCCGATCTCCTCCGCGTCCGTCCACCCGCCGAAGCGCTTCAGCTCAAGCCCCAGCAGGTAGCGCAGCACCGCCGGCTGCAGCCCGGTCGTGTAAGAATTGATCAGGAAAAACAGCGGCTCGTCAGTCAGAACGCCGGTGCACAGCCGCACAAAATCATGGATGCTGTCCTCGATCTTCCAGATTTCGCCCTTCGGTCCGCGCCCGTAGGACGGCGGGTCCATGATGACCGCGTCGTAGCGGCTGCCGCGCCGAATCTCCCGCTCCACAAACTTCTGGCAGTCGTCGACAATATAGCGGATGGGCGCATCGGAAAGCCCCGAGGCAGCCGCATTTTCCTTCGCCCAGGTCACCATGCCCTTCGACGCGTCCACATGAGTGACCGCAGCGCCGGCGGCCGCAGCGGCCACCGTGGCGCCGCCGGTGTACGCAAACAGATTGAGAATCCGGACCGGCCGTTCCGGTTCCTGCGCCTTCCTTGCGCGGATCAGCCCCGAGAACCAGTCCCAGTTTGCCGCCTGCTCCGGAAAAAGCCCGGTGTGCTTGAACGAGAACGGCTGCAGATTAAATTTCAGCGCGCCATAGGAAATCTGCCACTGCTTCGGCAGATCAAAGAATTCCCATTCCCCGCCTCCTCTGCTGCTCCGGTGATAGTGCGCGTTCGGCCTGCGCCAGCCCGCATGCTCCCGCGGCGTTTTCCAGATCACCTGGGGATCGGGCCGCACGAGCAGATAATCTCCCCAGCGCTCCAGCTTTTCACCGTCCGAGGCATCGAGTACCTCGTAGTCGTTCCAATTTTCTGCAATTATCATAATTTTTCTCCGTTTTACTGCCGGATTCCTTCCCCTCCGGCCGCTTAGCATTTTCGCCCAGGCACGACTCCCGTAACTGCCTGTTCACTTGCAATGCGCCCACGCTCATTTTGGCAAATCACGGGCTCGATTGTTCTGTTCAACTCAGCCGCATCGCTCCGCTTACTCCGCACTCTCCATAACCGCCTTCACCCGGCAAGCCTTCCCGCAGAAGCAAATTCCGTACTTTATAAATCTCTCGTACCCTTCCTCCTTATATTCCGCGTCGTAATGCCGCTCCTCGATCTGCGCGAGCGCGGCCTCACAGCCCGCCTCCAGCTGCGTAAATTTATCAGCCTTCTTCAGTTCGAAAATCATCACCGGCTCCCGCCAGTCCTCCGGCGTCAGCATCAGATCCGGCCTTCCGTCCCCCGCCTCCCGGTTTGAGTACAGGCGGTACTCGCCGAGCCCGCCAAGCATGCCGGCCATAAAGCCGTGATAAAACTGCTCTGCCGCATCATAAAAGCTGATGCTCTTTATGAGCTGTCCGTTCAGCTCCCTTTCTATCACATCGCACTCCCCGGCAAGCAGAGCCCGGTAAAACGGCATCCGGTCCACCGCCTTGATCCTTTTGTCAAACCAAGAAAGAATCGTGTCCCGGTAAATGCAGCGGATCTCCCGGTTCGGAACCGCCAGAGTAAGATAACTCCGATCCTCCTCAAACCGTTCCCCAGCCTTCTTCAAATATCCGGTGAAGAACAGGAAATTCCAGAGATTATCCTGCGATTCCCGGATGTCGCCGTAGGTGATGTCCTCGTGTACCGGCTTTTCGATCGTCCCGCCTGCGATCAGCTGTTCGATCTCACCGCGGGTGTCCCGGTCGGCCTTCTCGACCAGCTCCCGGATAATGCTGTTGGAGGAGGTATTCGACCAGTAGGGCTTTGGGAAAAATTCCGTTTTATACCGGTTCTCATTCACATAGCTGATAATGCTCCAGGGATTGTAGACCTCCGTATTCCCAAACAGATAGCCGTCATACCACTCTCTGACTTCCTCCATCCGGCTCCCCATCCCGTACTCCGAGAGTATTCCCTGCACCTCCTGCGCAGTAAAGCCAAAGGCTTCCGCGCAGTCATTCCGCAGGATGGAGACCACATCCAGATTGTTCAGACCAGTAAAAATGCTCTCCTTGCTAATGCGAAGACAACCCGTAATCACCGCGAATTCCAGCGCGTCGTTCGTCTTGAGCGCGGATTCAAAAAGGGAGCGGAGAAACACGATCATTCTGTCGTAAAAGCCCTCGAAATAAGAATTCTCCAACGGTACATCATACTCGTCGATCAGGATGATCACATTGCTGTCATGGTATTTTTTCAGGCAGCGGGACAGAAAGGCAAGGGCGGTCGCATAATCGTCCGCTTCCGCGTTTCCCTCCCAGATCGCGCGGTATCTGGAGCAATCCGTTTCGGTCAGCGCACTCCCCTGCAGAATGTATGAATGGCGGTCAAACTCCTCCATAATATTTTTTCGCAGGACATTGTACGCCATCTCGTAGTTCGGCTGCTTCGCAGACTTGAGCGTCAGATTGATAACCGGATATTTTTCCTGCTCCGACCGGTATTTTTCTCCGCAGTCTGAGATCCGCTTTCCTTCAAAATACCGGCTGTTGTCGATTTTGTTCCCGTCCCCGTCCCGCTCGTCCTCGAAAAAGGCCTTCAGCATGCTGAGGGCAAGGGTCTTTCCAAAACGGCGCGGTCTGGTAAAGAGACTGATTTTCGCCCCCGCATCCAGAATATCCCGTATGAGCAGTGTCTTATCC
>CAMWWR010000178.1 GCA_947178045.1 uncultured Clostridia bacterium | reverse complement strand
GGTATTGACTGTTTCTCTGTCGTCGTACCTGTCTGTGTTGATCCTTCTTACAAGAGCATCCGTCTCATACAACGGACATACATTCAAAATCACATCATCTTTTCCCAAAAGCATGACCGCGGCCAGATTGAACCCCTTTTCCCCTGTCACCATATCTGTCCCATATAAACCGGCGCTCTTAAAAAGCTCATGATCGTTCATATCCTCCCATGGATGACTGCCTCCTGCATGATTCACTGCCATCTGCCGGACTCTCGGCAACAAGTCCAGCCGCAAATCCTCCAACGTCACATAAGGATATATCTTTTTCTCCGTAAAAACATTTTGTTTTCGGATGTACATCGCGGCAATCTGCCCCGTTGCTGTTACCTTCACATCTGCATCATCCACGCGGTCATATATCACCTTTTTATAACTGTGCACTTCTGCACTCGGTGGAACATGTACATGAATTACCGTGTGTCCCTCGCAGTCGATTATCTCAGGCACAAGATATATTGTCGGTGAAAATAATGCTGAATTGCTTATCACGCTGACAAAATTTTTTGCCATATCAGGGGCTGCTTTTTCCGGCACTCCAATCACTGTTCCATCATCTTCCACCCCCATAAACAAATCTCCGCCAAAACGATTCAGAAACGAACACACAGTTTCATACGCATCATGCTCGATTCCATTTCCACAGCGTTTGAACTCGACAGCCACTGTTTCACCTATCTCCAACAATGATTTCATCGTATTAACATCCATGTGCTTTCTCCTTCTTCCTGGCAATTCATCGTTCTGTTCTCAAAAACAGGTCCGTAGAACAATCGGCCTGCGCAACCATTCCTGTCAGGCAAAAACAGCCCGGCTGACCGCCGGGCCGCTCTCTATTTATTTTTCCGGACAATCCTTGATGGAGAAACTTACGCGCCCCATCTTATCCTTGCCGAGGCATACGACCTTCACCACATCGCCGAGCGTCAGCACATCCTCCACGCGGTTGATACGCTCCTTCGCAATCTTGGAAATGTGAACCATTCCCTCCTTGCCCGGCGCAAATTCAAGGAACGCGCCGAACTCCTTGATGCTGACCACCTTGCCGGTGAAAATCTGGCCCTCCTCAAACTCGGAAACAATGATTTCGATCAGCTTGACCGCCTTCTGCATTGCCTCCGCGTCCGTGCCGCAAATCGAAACAGCGCCGTCGTCCGTGATATCAATCTTTACGCCGGTCTGCTCAATGATCGCGTTGATCGTCTTGCCTCTCTGGCCGACCACATCGCCGATTTTCTGCGGATCGATCTGAATCTGGATGATCTTCGGCGCATACTTGCCGACTTCCTTTCTCGGCTCCGCAATGCACGGCGTGAGAATATTATTGATAATGTACTCGCGCGCCGCCTTTGTCTTGCGGAATGCCTCCTCCACGATCGGCCTGGTCAGGCCGTGAATCTTGATGTCCATCTGGATCGCCGTGATACCGTCATGCGTACCGGCAACCTTGAAATCCATATCACCGAAGAAATCCTCAAGCCCCTGGATATCCGTCAGAACAATATAATCATCGTCGGTATCTCCGGTCACAAGACCGCAGGAAATACCCGCCACCTGCTTCTTGATCGGCACGCCCGCCGCCATCAGCGACAGCGTGGATGCGCAGACGGAAGCCTGCGAGGTGGAGCCATTCGACTCAAAGGTCTCGGAAACGGTGCGGATGGCATATGGGAACTCGTCCGTGCTCGGGAGCACCGGCATAAGCGCCTTCTCCGCAAGCGCGCCGTGACCGATCTCGCGGCGTCCCGGCCCTCTGGAAACCTTCGTCTCACCAACCGAGTAGGACGGGAAATTATAATGATGCATATAGCGCTTGCTCACCTCATTCTCATCCAGACCGTCGATGCGCTGCGCATCCGCAAGCGGCGCAAGAGTGCAGACATTGCAGATCTGCGTCTGTCCGCGGGTAAACATACCGGAGCCGTGAACTCTCGGGATAATATCGATCTCTGCCGCGAGCGGGCGGATCTGGTCGATCGCGCGGCCGTCCGGGCGCTTGTGATCCTTCAGGATCATCTTGCGGACCGTCTTTTTCTGGTACTGGTAAACCGCCTCGTCAAGGATGGCAAGCCACTCCTCGTTTTCGGCAAACGCCTCCTTCAGCTTTTCGGTTACCTGGCGAATATTTTCCTCTCTTGTCTGCTTGTCGTCGGAGAATACCGCAGTCTCCATCTCCTCCGGCGTGACGATCTTCTTCATCTCCTCAAACAGCTCTGCCGGAACTGCGCAGCTCTGGTAGGAATGCTTCGGCTTGCCGCACTCTGCCGCCATCTTCTCGATGAAGGCGATGATCGTCTGGTTGATGTCATGCGCCATGTAGATCGCCTCGAGCATCCTGTCCTCCGGCACCTCGTTCGCGCCCGCCTCGATCATGATAACCTTCTGCTTTGTCGAAGCGACGGTCAGCTGCAGGTCGCCGTTCTTCCACTGCTCCTGGCTCGGATTGACAACAAACTCACCGTTTACCAGGCCGATCTGCGTTGTCGCGCACGGGCCGTCAAACGGGATATCCGAGAGCGTCGCGGCGATCGCGGAGCCAAGCATCGCCGTCAGCTCCGGACGGCACTCCGGGTCAACGGACATGACCATGTTGTTCAGGGTAACGTCATTGCGGTAATCCTTCGGGAAAAGCGGCCGCATCGGGCGGTCGATCACGCGCGAGGTCAGAACCGCATTCTCGCTCGCCTTGCCCTCTCTTTTATTGAAGCCGCCCGGAATTTTTCCGACCGCGTACAGCTTCTCCTCGTACTCAACGCTCAGCGGGAAGAAATCGATCCCCTCTCTCGGCTCCTTTGACGCGGTGGCGGTAGAGAGCACCGTCGTATCGCCGTAATGCATGAATGCCGCCGCATTCGCCTGCGCGGCGACCCTGCCGATATCAACGGTCAGCGTTCTTCCCGCAAGCTCCATAGAATAACTTTTGTACATAGCTTGTCTCCTTTTTATTTTTTGTGGAGTGTCCGAAACAACTGAAAAAACAGCCCGGCCGCCGGACAGCCTTTTCAGAAGTCTCGGGAAGGCTCCACTATTGATATAGTATAACACTCACTGCAAAAAAAATCCAGTATTTTTTGCGGCGTAACAAAACCTCCGGACGAAGCGGTTCTGCCCCGCATCATCCGGAGGTATCTGCAATCTCCGCAGCGGCCTTTCGCTCTGCCGCCGCCCATGCAGTGCATTCGCATTACAGATTCGACAGCTCCGCCTTCACACCTTTCCCTCCTGCATCTTCAGCCACCCGATAAAGCTCAGCGCCTGCTCCTGCTGCTGCGGATTCAGATGCTTCAGGCCGGCGGTCAGCTTCTCCTCCCGCTCCTCCTGCGAATCCTTCGCCGCTCCCCACAGTACCTCATCCGGCGTCATATTCAGCACATCCGCAATGTGCATCAGCACGTCAACCGAGGGAACCGAACGTCCCCGCTCAATGTTGGACAAATAGCGCGGACTCAGGTTTGCCTTCGCTTCCACCTCCGCCTGCGTCAGCAGCAGCTGCCTCCTCTTCTGTGCGATTCTCCTGCCGATTTCTGCATAATTCATGTACATGAGCCTTTCCCCCTTCCTGAAAAAACAGACGATTTATGCTTTTCTATCTCTTTTCCTGTAAAAGCAGGCTGTTTATATTTTTTATTTCTTTTCCTATAAAATCAGGCTGTTCATATTTTTTATCTCTTTCCCTGCAAAATCAGACTGCTTATACTCTGCTGTCTCTTTCTCTGCAAAATCAGACTGCCTACACTTTTCTGTCTCTTTTCCTGCAAAAGCAGGCTATTCATACTTTTCTATCCCTCTTCCCATACATTCTCTCATAATATTCCTGATATTCTCCGCTGACGATCTCCTCCCACCACGCGCGATTGTCCAGGTACCAGCGGATTGTTTTCCGGATGCCGTCCGCAAAGTCTGTCTCCGGCAGCCAGCCGAGCTCCCGGTGAATTTTCGTCGGATCAATCGCGTAGCGCATGTCATGCCCTTTGCGGTCTGTCACATAAGTGATCAGACTTTCAGGCTTCCCGAGCTCCTTACAGATCAGCCGCACAATGTCAATATTTCATCCTCGACCTTGCCCTGCTCGTCAACGACTCCCTGTATCTGAATCTGGAAATGCAGATGTACAGGGATGCCTTCTGGACTGAGCGCTCCCTCTCCTACGTCTGCCGCGGATTCGGCAACCTGAACCGGGGCGAGGAGTATGACCGAGTTTTCCCGGCCGTCCACACCGGATTTCTCGATTATGATCTGTTCCCGGAGCATCCTGAATTCGTTTCCACCTTTCTGCTCACCAACACGAAAAACGGACGGATTTTCAGTGACAGGCTGCGTATCTCTGTGGTATACTTAAATCGAATCGAACTCGCCACAGAGGAGGATAAGATTTACGGTCTTGACCTCTGGGCACGCGCGTTTAGGGCTGCTACATGGGAGGAACTCGAGATGTTATCAAAACAAAACGAATACCTGCAGAAAACCGTAGTCACGATCCGCAAACTAACAGCGGAAGAGCGCATCCGGCAGCATTGCCAGGCACGGGAGGATTTCGAATACTGGGAGCGGATGCGGGCTCTCGAGCTACAGCGAAGCAAGGAGGCACTGGCAGAGAGCCAGAGATCGTTGCGTGAAAAGGATGCCCAGCTCGCCGCCGCTCTCGCCCGGATCGCTGAATTGGAAACTGAAAAAGCTAGACAATGAATTCCATCATCCGCTGGATAGAACAACGATGGTTCTATCCAGCCTTTTATCAAGTTCCAGTTGCAAAATGCAGAAAAGACTTCTCCATACCAAGACATACCAAACACGTCTTAATCTATAACTCCTGATAAAATCTTTCTTTCTCCAAATATTTCGCCGGATGAAAAATGAAATCCAGCGGCGCAAAATACTTTTCCAAAAATGCTATGCCAAGAGGTAAGCCAATATCCGCCGCAAGGGAAACCATACAAAAAGCAAGCACCGTACCCATCCCCTCCGGAGCAAGCACAGCAAGCAGCGGCACCAAAATCAGCTTATGAACAACATTTCCATGAATCATATATATCTCCACTGAATATTTTGAAATCATGCTCCCCAGC
>CAMWWR010000177.1 GCA_947178045.1 uncultured Clostridia bacterium | reverse complement strand
GTCATAGATATTGCGGGGAAGCAAAAAATAGTCTTTGAGAGAAGCATTCCCTGTGAACAGGGAAGAGGAGAGACGGCGGCACAGCCGGACCGGCAAAGAAGCGTGAAGCTCAGGAGCTTCATACTTTTCATGCGCACGCCCACAAATGCGCGTGAACGCGCATGGGAAGATCGTTGCTTGCAGCGACATGCGGGCAGCGGAGAAAAGCATTCCTCTGCTCGATTTGATGCAGTATCGCGGGCGGGCCTGCGATATATGCGGGTACAAAATAAAATCGAATGATTGCCGGCAGCCGTGACTGCCGGGCTTTTCATTTCGGAGAGGGTGCTGCGCAGGGAGCAGCTGCGCATCCTTGAGCGGCATCCTCTGCCGGTGCGGGCTTTAAGGGACAAAGACAGTCGCAGCAGGGAGGGTAAAATGTCATCGGATTACGGGAGAGAAAGGAACACAAGGAAACAGAGAGAAAGGACAAGGCGGGCGAGGGAACAGTTTATGATATTCGTGCTTCTGCTCGCGCTGGTGCCGACCATACTTTGCGTGGTGCTGTTCACAAAACAGGCACAGCTCCAGAAGGAGCTGGACAGCATGGGGCAGAAGCTGGAGCAATATGAAAAGAGGCCGGACAGCCAGGGAGGCGGGCAGAACGGCCCGCTCACGACGCTGACTCCCGTTCCTACGCCGACGCCGGAGGCGTCTCTGGCGGGACCGGGAGCCGGCGGAAACGCCGGGAGTTGGCAGGCGGGGGGAGAGCCGTCCCCGGAACCGACCGGGGACAGCGCGGTGGTAACGGGGGAGTTCGGGATATCTCCGTCCTCCGAGCCGACGCCGACCGAAAGCCCGGAGGACAATGCCGAGCCTTCTCCGACACCGACGCTCGCGGTTGATCCGATTACGGGAGAGCTGCTTCCGTGGGCGGAGAAAAAAATCTATCTCACCTTTGATGACGGCCCGAGCAAATACACGGACGAGCTGCTTGATCTGCTCAACGAGTACGGGGTGAAGGTCACCTTTTTCGTGAACGGCAGGACGGACGACGATTCGCTCCGCCTGTACAAGAGAATCGTGGATGAGGGGCACAGCATCGGTATGCACTCCTATTCGCATAAATATGAGGAGGTCTATAAATCTGTAGAAGATTTCGAGAAAGACTTTACAAAGATAAGTGATTTATTGTATGATACTATTGGATATGTTCCCAACCTTTACCGTTTTCCGGGCGGAAGCAGCAACAGCAAGTGTAAAAAGCTGACGATACAGCCGTTTATCAGCTTCCTGCTGGAGCATGACATGCGCTATTTTGACTGGAATGTGGAAAACGGGGATGCGACCGGGGTCAGCTACACGGTGGAACAGCTTGCGCAGAATGTGCTTGACGGGGTGAAAAATAAAACGACCTCCGTCGTGCTCTGCCACGATACGAATGCGAAGCAAAAGACGCTGGAGTCGATGAAAATACTGATTCCGGCGCTGCAGGAGAAGGGAGCGCAGATTCTGCCGATCACAGAGGATACGCCGATGGTGCGGCATGTCAAACCGGCAGAGGAGTAAAGCGGCGGCGGTCCGGCCTTTTGCCCGCTGCAGGCAGGCCGAAGGCTGAACTGTAACCAAATCGAACCAGGAGGTGAGTCATGGGCTATTACAGGAGATACAGGGATGAGGAGGCGGATGCTTCCCCTGATGCGCCCGGGCCGGAGGAACTGTATGATGCGGACCAGGTGAACGCGGACATTCTCGACAGCTTTTTTGCGGAGGAGGATGACGGGGAGCTGCCGGAGGACGGGGACGATATACAGGATCCGGAAGACGAGGATCCGGAGGACGGCGATCTGCAGGACGATGAGGACGATCTGCAGGAATCGGAGGAGGAGTTTCCGGAATCCGGGGACGGGGAGCTGCCGTGGCCGGAGGAAGCCGCAAGGGGCCGGAGAATGTCCGCTGCGCCGGAGGAATATGAGCGGCAGGAGGGCACGACGGTCATCACGAGGGGAACGACCATCAACGGAGGCATCGTCTCGGACTGCTCGCTCGAGGTGATGGGCACGATCAACGGCGATATCGAATGTCTCGGCAAGCTCACGATCTGCGGGAAGGTGACCGGAAACTGCATGGCTGCGGAGGTCTATGTCAATACGGACCGTCTCGAGGGCAGCATCAACAGCGAGGGCGGCGTCAAGATCGCACAGCAGACGGTCATTATCGGCGATATCACGGCATCCTCGAGCATTATTGCCGGGGCTGTCAAGGGGGAGATCGACGTGGCGGGACCGGTCGTCATCGATTCCACCGCCGTCATCCAGGGAAATATCAGAGCGATGTCGATCCAGATGGACAACGGAGCGGTGCTGGAGGGGCATGTTTCCCTTTCCTACGCGTCCGGCGTCGACATCGACACGGTATTTGAATCAAAATAAAAACGGGGGATGTTTTTTCGCTGCCCGCAGGGGCGGACGGAAAAGGAAGAGGCTGGCTATGGAGAGAAAAAGAGTATTGCTGAAGCTGAGCGGGGAAGCGCTGGCCGGTGAGAAGAAAATGGGATTTGACGAGGCGACCTGCATCGGGGTGGCAGAGCAGGTGAAAAAGCTTGCGGAGGACGGCGTACAGGTGGCGGTCGTCATCGGCGGAGGAAATTTCTGGCGCGGCAGGACCAGCGAGACCATCGACCGTGTGAAGGCGGATCAGATCGGTATGCTGGCCACGGTGATGAACTGCATTTATGTGTCCGAGATATTCCGGTATGTCGGGCTCGAAACAAAAATATTTACGCCGTTTCCGCTCGGCGGCATGACGGAGCTGTTCTCAAAGGACGCGGCTGCGGAGAGCCTTGAGAACGGGAAAATCGTGTTCCTTGCGGGCGGTACGGGGCACCCGTATTTCTCGACGGATACGGCGACGGCCCTGTGGGCCATCGAGCTGGAGTGCGATATGATTCTGATGGCGAGAGCGATCGACGGAGTGTACGACAGCGACCCGAAGGTAAATCCTGCGGCGAGGAAGTACCGGACCGTAACTTACCAGGAGCTGCTCGACAAAAAGCTGGGGATCCTCGATCTGACGGCGACGGTGATGTGCATGCAGAACGACATGCCGCTGCTCGTATTCTCGCTGGGTGAGAAGAACAGTATATGGAACAACGGGAACGGGACGATCACGGGAACCATTGTCGGAAACTGAGCTTTTTTATAAAAAACCGGGAATTATTGATCGGATACTTATGTGCGAAATCATGCTTTTTACGATTTCTGTGCATCGTTTTTGTTGCAGGGAAACTGTAACGATAAATTACAGAAATGGAGATAAGTATACTATGAATGAGAGGATTAAGCCGTTTGAGGAAAAGATGGGGAAGTCGCTGGATGCCCTGCGGGAGGAGTTCGCGAGCATCCGCGCCGGGCGCGCAAATCCGCACCTGCTTGACAAGCTTCGCGTTGATTATTACGGGCAGCCTTCGCCGCTGCAGTCGGTAGCGAATATTTCCGTGCCGGAAGCGCGCGCGATTCAGATTCAGCCGTGGGAGTCGAAGATGATTAAGGAGATCGAGAAGGCGATCCTCGCCTCGGATCTCGGCCTGACGCCGAGCAACGACGGCAAGGTGATCCGCCTGGTGTTCCCGGAGCTGACCGAGGAGCGCAGGAAGGAGCTCGTAAAGGATGTGAAGAAGAAGGCGGAGAACGCGAAGGTCGCTGTCCGCAACATCCGCAGGGATGCGAACACCGTCATCAAGAAGGCGGAGAAGGCGAGCGAGATTTCAGAGGACGAGCAGAAGGTGATCGAGGATGAAATTCAGAAGCTGACGGACAAATATGTTGAGGAGATCGACAAGGAGACCGAAGCGAAGTCGAAGGAAATCCTTACCGTTTAAAACAGAGCGATTGTCGGCTGGTTAGGCGCTGCAGCATTGCGACGCCTAACCTTCCTTATGCGCAGGAGGCGGGGAATGAAGCAGGAGGACGGCGCGGGCGGACGGGTTCCGCAGCATGTCGCGATCATTATGGACGGCAACGGGAGATGGGCCAAAAAGAGGATGATGCCGCGCACCTACGGGCATGCGCAGGGCAGCAGGACGGTGGAGCGGATATGCGAGGACGCCTGGCGGATGGGCATCCGCTATCTGACCGTGTATGCGTTTTCCACGGAAAACTGGAGAAGGCCGCAGGAGGAGATCGATACCCTGATGGATCTGCTCCGGGATTATATGAAGGACTGCATCAAGACAAGTAAAAAAAATAATATGCGCGTGCGCATTATCGGGGATATCAGCAGGCTGGACGCGGACCTGCAGGAGAGCATCCGGGCGCTTGAGGAGGCCTCCCGGAGCAATACGGGGCTGAATTTTCAGGTAGCGCTGAATTACGGCGGCAGAGATGAGCTGCTGCGCGCGGCAAAGCGGCTGGCGGGGGAGTGCCTTCGGGGGGAGCTGACTGCCGGGGCGCTTGCGGACCTTAAGGAGAGGGATTTTGAAAATTATCTGGACACGAGAGAGATCCCGGAGCCTGAGCTCCTTATCCGGACGAGCGGAGAACTGAGGCTGTCGAATTTTATGCTGTGGCAGCTTGCATACGCGGAGCTCTATTTTACGGACGTTCTCTGGCCGGATTTTGATAAAAAGGAATTACAAAAGGCGATCGATTACTATAATAAAAGAGACAGAAGATTTGGAGGAATTTAAATGTTTTGGGTTCGGTTTCGCAGCTCCTGCATCATTGCCGTGCTGGCGGTATTGTCGCTCGTGCTGGGAGGGAAAGTTTTGTGGGGAGTGCTGCTCGCCGTTTCTCTGATCGGCATGATGGAGCTGTATCGGGTGCTGAAGGTGCACCGCGGTGCGCCGGGGGCGGTCGGATACGCCGCGGGCATCCTGTATTTTGTTCTGCTGCTGTGCGGACAACAGGGGTGGCTGACGGCCTTTTTCATCGGTTTTTTCCTTGTGCTGATGCTCTGCTATGTGCTGACGTTTCCGAAGTACCGCTCGGAGCAGATCACAATGGTGTTTTTCGGTTTTTTCTATGCGGCGGTCATGCTCTCGTATGTGTGGCAGCAGCGGCAGGCCGACATGTGAGCATACCTGGTCTGGAGTGTTTTCATCGGTTGCTGGGGTTCTGACACCTGCGCGTACCTCGTCGGGCGG
>CAMWWR010000176.1 GCA_947178045.1 uncultured Clostridia bacterium | reverse complement strand
CTGCGAGAGGGGACTGTTCCGGAATGAGGGCGGGACGGTTGACTCCCTCGTATCAAGAGAGGAATTTTTTGCGCTGCAGAGCGAGAAATTTGTCGAGGATACCTTTCAGGGCTCGCTGCCGCAGTTTCTGCTCTCCTTTGTGCGGAGAAAGAAGCTCTCGGAGAAGGAGGTTCAGGAATTGATCCGGATTATCAACGAGGGGAGCAAGGAAAACAGGGAACGCGCGGACGGGGAACAGGACGGGAAGACGTCCGGATGTTGAGCTCCGGGCGGGCGCCGGCAGAGCGTTTCATTTGAGGGCATAAGGGGGATTTTTGATGGGAATTTATACATTGCTGCCGGAGATCGTGAGCATGAGTGTGACTGCGGGGCTTGCGATTCTTGCCGTATTATTGTGCAGATGCCTTTTAAGGAGGGGGCCGAAGCTGTTCAGCTACCTCCTGTGGAGCGTGGTGCTTTTCCGGCTGCTCTGTCCGGTTTCCGTATCATCCCCGTTTTCCGCGCTGGGGCTGGTCAGACTTCCGGAGGCCAGTGGGAAAGCCGCGGAGAATGCTTCGGCAAATCCGTCCGGCGGGGAGAGGCCGGAGGGGATAACGTCGCAGCTCGCGGGAGAAAACGGAACGGGAGCCGGGTATCGGGATGCAGAAAATGTGCTGCTGTCTGCGGACAAGGCAGGTGGAGAGAACGCTGCGGCGGACAGCAGCACCCTGGCACACCCTGCCCCGCTCTATGAGGAAGGCCTGTGGATGAGCGGCGGAGCCGGTGCGGTCAATAAAAGCGGCCTTTGGCTGCCGCAGGCGGGAAACCCTATACTTCCGGCAGTCCGGACAACCGGGCAGAGCGGCAATTCGGACCGGGCAGACGTACCGGTATGGCTGAAGGCAGCCGCATGGATATGGCTCGCCGGGATTGCGGGAATATCCGCCTGCAGTATGTTCAGCATGCTGCGGTTAAAACGGCGGCTGGTCGGCGCGGTTCGGGCGGAGGGAAATATTTACCAGTCGGATTATATTGATTCTCCCTTTGTCGTCGGCGTATTCCGGCCGAGAATTTATCTGCCGTCCTCGCTCTGCGGAAAGGAGAGGGAGTATATTGTGCTGCATGAGCGGACGCATCTGAGAAGGGGCGATCACATCTTCCGACTGCTGGCATTTGCCGCGCTGACGCTCCACTGGTTCAATCCGCTTGTATGGCTGGCGTTTTATCTGTCCGGAAGGGATATGGAGATGGCCTGCGACGAGACGGTGATGAAGCGGACGAGCGGGGATATCCGGGCAGAATATTCCGCTTCCCTGCTGGGGCTTGCCACCGGACGGCGCATGATACCCGGAATTCATCTTGCATTCGGGGAGGGCGAGGTGGGAAGCCGCATCAGAAATGTGATGCAGTATAAAAAGCCGGCCGCGTTCTGGATTGTCTTCGCCGTCCTGCTGTTTTCGGGGACGGTCTGTGCCTTCGGCAGCGACCCGGCAGCGCAGGAGGGGGCAGCGAAGAAGCCGGGAAGCGAGGCTGGCGGTGCCGGAAGCGGAGAGGGAAGCTCCGGAAAGAATGCCGGAACCGGGAAGAATAGCGAGGCTGATGCCGCCGGGAGCAGCGGCGGAAATGACAGGGAAGGAATCACAGGAAGCTCAGGAAATGGAACGACCGGCGGAAAGGCCGACGATGCCGAAGGCGGAGAGAAAATCTCTGTGAATTATTCCGGAACCTGGTAGAACTTACAGGCTGATGCCGCCGGAAACAGCGGCGGAAGTGACAAAGAAGGAATCGCAGGAAGCTCCGGAAATGGAACGGTTGGCGGAGAGGCCGACGGTGCCGGAGGCAATGGTGAAAAAACGGGCGGAAGCGGCGCAGAAAACTCCGGCGGAAGCTCCGGGAGCGGGAAGGCCGGAGGAAACACTGCCGAAGGGAGCGGAGATGGACGGCAGGAGGCCGACGATTTGGATAAAATGCTCACTGTCTATTCCCTTGCAGAAAGCGAGCTGGTGCACGAGCTGATCGCGGGCTTTCAGACCATGTATCCGGGCGTCGAAATCCGGTATGAAACCGGGGAGGCAGGACTTTCCGCATTCGAGCAGGCCGATGCGCTGACGGCGAGGCTGATGGCAGGGAACGGGCCGGATGTTCTGATTATGGACGGGCTCCCTGCAAACACTTATCAGAACAGAGGGTTTCTCGCTGATCTGTCCCCGGCGCTCGCCTCCGTCAGGGAGGAGCTGCAGCAAAATATTCTGTCCGCCTACGAGACGGACGGCGGGAGCTTTATGCTGCCGGTTCGCTATTCCGTTCCGGTGGCCGTAGTGAAAAAGCAAAACGCAGAGGTGGTCGGTTCCCTGAATAAGCTGATGCGTTATTCCGGATTGCAAAGAGGGGGAGTCTGCGCGTGGGGATATTCCCGGAAGGATTTTGTGGAGCTGGTGTATTACAATTATACGCCGGAGTTTATCCTGCCGGACGGGAGCGCGGATGAACAGGATATTCGGCGCGAATCGATTGAGCTTGGAAACTTTCTGATTTGGACGAAATGGCTGCTTGAGAACGAGAAGGTGAAGGCGGGAAATCAGGAACACACATATTTTACGGAAGGCGAGAATACGATCGGGCTGTTCCGGGAAGAGGTAGAGCTTATGTTTATGCCGCTGAGCAGGATGGGGCAGCTTCGGTTTTATAATCCGTGCGTTCTGGCGGCCGGATATGGGAATATCCGATATGGAGCGACGAGTCTGCAGCTGATGGACGGGATATTTTTCCCGGAGGGTCTGCTCGGTATCAATGCGCAGTCGGAAAACAGAGAGCTGGCCGAGCAGTTTGTAAAGGCTGCCTTTTCCTTTGAGATGCAGTCGGAATATACGGCAGAAACCGGCTTTCAGACAAACGGAAGGGCACTTACGGAGGCCTTTTTAGCTCAGCAGGAGGAAAATCAGAGAATGCTGGAGAGCGGCGGGACCAAGGATACGGTTCGTCATATGACAGAGCAGCGAGGAACGGTGGAGCGGATGTTTGGAGCCATAACCAGCGTGAAGCGGCCGCAGACAGTAAATCCGGCCATTTTGGAGGTACTGCAGGAGGAAGCACAGGACTATTTTGACGGGGAGGAATATCTGTGGGATTGCGTCGCGGCGATTCTGGAGCGGGTTCAGTAGAAGCGACCCTTTGTCTGTTTTTGTAACTTTCAAAGAAGCGCGGATGCAAGCACTTCCTTGAGAAATATTATGTCCTGCCAGATAAAATACATATTGCTCTGCATAAGCGATAAGTCGCCCTTTGGACCTGCTGCAATACAGAAGCCGGGAACGGATCATCGGACAGTGATTCGGTCCCGGCTTTGCTGTGCAGCAGGAATTTTTCCGCTTTCTGAAAACATGAAGAAGGGAATGCGCTTCGGGAAGGACAAACCGGCGTTCGGGTGAAACCGGCGCAATTTGAAAGCCGTAAAATTTCCTTGACAAAACGGTTTACATGCAGTAGACTAAAATCAAGAAGGAAGTTTACATACTGTAAACCAAGACAGTGAGGAAAATTGGATTTATGCGGTGAGGATTATGCGAATGAGAAAGTATTTCACAGGGACGTTCTGTATTTTTCTGAGCTGCTGCCTTCTGGCCGGGTGCGGGAGCACGGCCGGGAAAGGCAGCAGTTTGGACTGTGAGCAGACAAATGGGACGAATGCGGAGGAGGGAGCCAAACCGGGCGGCAAGGATGAAGCACAGCCAGACGGGCAGGGAGAAAACCGGCCGGAGGTCGGGGACGGCACCCATACGGGACGAGAAGACGGAAACCTGCCGGGAGAACAAGGCGAGATTCAGCAGAATAGCGATGAAGGAAGTCAACCGGGAGGGCAGGGTGGGATTCAGCAGAGCAGCGATGAAGGAACTCGACCGGGCGGACAGGGCGAGATTCAGCAAAGCAGCGATAGGGGAACTCGACCGGACGGTGATGGAGAGACTCCGTCAGACAGACAGGGCGAAAACCGGCCGGATAGCGGGGACGGCAGCCCGAATAAGGATGCAGCCGGACAGCCGGGGACGGCTTCTGCCTCCGAGTTCTCGAAAAATTACCGGGAAAAGGGGATTATAAGCGATCCGCATATTGACAACAATGCCGAGCGCTGCTGCGGTATCCTTCTAAACAGGGAAGGAAAGATCGAATGGTACACAGTTGATGCAGGAGCGACAGCAGAAGCCGAAAAATCTATAGAAGCAGAAAAAACGTCAGGTGTGAGAAAAACATCCGAAACGGAGACTATCGGAGACAGCCCACTGCTGTGGAAATACACGCTGGAGGATGACAGCTCCATTGAGGCCGTATGGAGCAGGGAGGCTGTTTCCTGGGCGGAGGGATTGGCGGGAACGGCGCAGCCCGACCGAATTACCGTAATTCTCGGCGAGGATCACAATTATTATATCTGGTACGCGGACGAGGGCCAGCTGTACCATCTGGTGAAGCAGACAGGGAACTCCTTCGCGGAAATCGTGATTTCTGACTGGGACAAAACGGCGGAGCGGGATTATTATATGATTCCGGGGCGGGTTGCCGTGCTGGAAAACGGCAATATCGCCATGGCACAGCAGGGGAAGGAATGCTTTCTTTACAGCGGCGGGGACGGAAGGCTTCTGGACCGTTTTCCGTGCGGCTGGTATGACAGTATGTGCGCCGTGGGGAACGAGCTTTTTATTCTGGATTATGACAGCCCGTCCATTTTGCACTATGATGCGGAGAGGCTTGAGTTTCTGCCGGCGCTTCAGGGGAATTTTCGAATGTCGGTAAGACTTGACCATTGGGGGGATGCGCTCTACGCCTGCTGCCCGGAGGGAATTTTCCGTGCGGAAGCGGGCGGGACAGGATTTCAGAAAATCATCGGGGCGGAGGGCTTTCATTTTTCCAGGGATAACGGAAATCTTCAGGATCTCTTTGTCGTGGGGGATATATTCTATATCGTCTACAGAGAGGAGGGAGGAAGCCTGAAAAAATATGCGCCGGGCGCCCCGGAAGAAGAATCGGCCGGCACGCTGACGGTCTATTCTCTGGAAACGAGCGAGCTGATTCGCGATATGATTGAAGCATTCCGGCTGCAGTATCCGGAAATCACGGTGGTATGGGAAACGGGGGAGGACCTGAAAATGAGCGGT
>CAMWWR010000175.1 GCA_947178045.1 uncultured Clostridia bacterium | reverse complement strand
CCTCCGGCTTGTCCTCATACGACCAGAATTCCTCATCGTCGATCAGCTTTTCCGCGATCTCCATATCGAATTCCTCTTCCCAGGCCTTCCGCATCTCCGGATACTTCTCGCAGTACTCGCCGAACATCCGGTTCCATTCGTCCTCCACCGCTGCTTTGTCCGCCGCGAGCTCTCTGTAATTTGCATATACCTCATCCGGCACATAGAACGGCTCCTCGCTCGGCCAGCCGAGATTCTCGCGGAGCGCCTTTACGTTGTCCTCGCCGAGAGGCTCGCCGTGCGCGCTCGCCTTGCCCTGCTTTGCCGGGCAGCCGTAGCCGATCTGAGTCTTTACGGTAATCATCGAAGGGCGGGTCTTGTCCGCCTTTGCCTCATCGATCGCTTTGCCGATATCCTCGAGATTATTGCCGTCCTCAACCACCAGCGTCTGGAAGCCGAACGCCTCAAAGCGCTTCTTTACATCCTCGGTGAAGGCGATATCGGTGCTTCCCTCGATGGAAATCTTATTGGAATCGTAGAGCACAATCAGCTTTCCGAGCCCCAGCGTACCGGCAAGGGAGAATGCTTCGGAGGAAATGCCCTCCATCATGCAGCCGTCGCCGCCGAGCACGAAGGTATAGTGGTCAATAACCGGATAGCCCTCGCGGTTGAATTTTGCTGCGAGATGAGCCTCGGCCATCGCCATGCCGACCGCCATGCCCATGCCTGCGCCGAGCGGGCCGGTCGTCGCCTCAATGCCCCTCGTGTGACGGTACTCCGGATGACCCGGAGTCAGGGAATCCAGCTGGCGGAACTGCATCAGATCCTCCTTTGTCAGGCCGTAGCCGAACAGGTGGAGAAGGGAGTACAGCAGAGTGGAGCCGTGTCCGCCGGACAGGATGAAGCGGTCCCTGTTCGGCCAGTCCGGATTGGCCGGATTGTGGTTCATGTGCTTTGCCCACAGCTCATAGGCCATCGCTGCGCTGCCGAGCGGAAGGCCCGGATGCCCGGACTTTGCCTTCTGTACGGCGTCCGCTGCCAGAACGCGGATCGCATTTACCGACATTGTATTGATATCATTCATAAGAAACCTCCATGGGGATTTAGTTATACTCGCGGCCGATTTCATTGGCCTTGAGTATCGCGCCAGCCGCAGCCGCAAAGCGGCATAATTCCTCAGGCGGCTGTGCGCATCACATTATACTGCGCGTCAGCTTGTCCTCATCCGGAAAATTCGCCGACCCGGCTCAGTCCTGCTTTCCGAAAACGGCCTCGTAATCCTTCTTGAACTTTTCGATGCCCTGATCGGTCAGCGGATGCTTCGTGCACTGTACGATAACGCTGTACGGAACCGTAGCGATATCGGCGCCTGCAAGCGCGCAGTCGGTAATGTGGATCGGGTTGCGCACGCTGGCTGCGATGATCTCCGTCTCAAGCCCGTAAATATTGAAGATATCAGCGATATTGCGGATCAGGTCGATGCCCGGCACGGAAATATCGTCCAGACGTCCGAGGAACGGGGAAACGTATGTAGCTCCCGCTCTCGCTGCAAGCAGCGCCTGATTTGCAGAGAAAATAAGGGTTACGTTCGTCTTGATGCCCTCGGAGGAAAGCACCTTCACCGCCTTGAGTCCCTCCACCGTCATCGGGATCTTAACTACCATATTCGGATGAATCGCAGCAATCTCACGGCCCTCTTTGATCATGCCCTCAGCATCGGTCGTCGTCGCCTTCACCTCGCCGCTGATCGGTCCGTCCACAATGGAGGTGATTTCCTTGATAACCTCGTTGAAATCTCTTCCCTCTTTTGCAATGAGGGACGGATTTGTCGTAACGCCGCAAATCACACCCATGTCATTTGCCTTCCGGATGTCCTCTACGTTTGCTGTGTCGATGAAAAACTTCATGGTAAAACCTCCTTGAAATAATATCGTTTACTATTTTACTTATGGGAACCCATAAGATAAAAACCGCATACTTTACCTTTGTATAAAATACTTTTAATCCTTCTAAATTATACTACATTTTATACAATCCCGCAAGTGAAATATAGCTGTCTTTCCGTCAAATCGTGCGAATTTTAAGAATTTCAGCCGGCCGCTCCAGCTACTCCTTCATCCGCTCGACCGCCTGCTTCATCACCGAAGCAATGTCGTCGTTGATCACGAGATCCGCATCCTTATCCGCCGAGGTGACCGTCTTGTTGATAAGCACCAGATTATCCCCCCGGAAATAGTTGATCAGACCCGCCGCCGGATAGACCACCAGCGAGGTCCCCCCGATAATAAGCGTGTCCGCATTCGCAATCGCGTTCACCGCGCCCGAAATTACCTGCTGGTCAAGCCCCTCCTCGTAGAGCACGACGTCCGGCTTGATCAGCCCGCCGCATTCGCTGCAGTGCGGAATTCCCTCGGAGTGGTAAACATACTCCATCTCGAAGGCCTTGCCGCACTCCGTGCAGTAATTGCGGAATACCGAACCGTGAAGCTCGTAGACTCTTTTGCTGCCGGCGGCCTGATGCAGTCCGTCGATATTCTGCGTCACAATCGCCTTCAGCTTTCCCATCTGCTCCAGCTCGGCCAGCGCCGTATGGCAGGCGTTCGGCTTTGCCTCCGGATAGAGCAGATGCTTTTTATAGAAATCGTAAAATTCCTCCGTATAGCGCACAAACATCGTGTGCGATACCAGCTGCTCCGGCGTGAGCTGTGTCCCGAGTTTTTTGCTGAAAATACCGTGCGCGCTCCGGAAATCCGGAATATTGCTGGCAGTGGAGACGCCGGCGCCGCCAAAAAATACGATATTTTCTCCCGCCTTCAGAATCTGTGCCAGGCGCATGATCTTTTCGTCCGCTTTTCCGTCCATATTTTCCTCATTTCTGCGCATTTTTGCGCATGCCAGTTTCTGCTGTAAAGCTTTTCCTTTTCTTTTACGCATATTATACTATACCCGCGGGCTGTCCGCAAGGCGAAGATAGCGCAAAGACACGGAAAACGGCAGTCTCCTGCCGTTTTCCGTGTCTTTCGGTCAATTTTATTTCATCGGTGCAAAAGCGGGGCCCGCCGGGCAGCCGCCCGACCTAAGGAAGCGCTTTCATCAGTGTTTCCCTAAAAAATCGAGATCCCATAGTCAAGAATGACCTTGCCCTCCGCATCCGGCTCGGTAAAGCGCGGACAGTTGTAGCGCTCGAAGCACCAGTCGTCCTCGCGCCGCGAAAAGCCGTGCTCCGGAAACTGTGCAAGGCACTGATTGTGAGCCTCCAGCCCGTACAGCTCGCCGCTCTGATCGCTTCCGTACCTCCAGAATACGGCAAAATCCATCGCGTCGATATCCGCAAAATCATAGCCCTCCGGAACCGCCGTCCCAGCCGGCAGGAAGAGGCCGATCCAGTATTCCAGCATGCCGTCCGCAATCCGCATCGCCCCGATATAGCCGCCGTCATGCCCCTCCAGCTGCGGCAGCGCCTCCAACGGTTCAAACAGCCCTTCGCGGAACGATTTTTCCCACAGCTCCTTAAAATTTTCCTCTCCGCTGTAACGTTTGCCGATCAGGCGCATGGCAGGAAAGGATTCCCGATACACGTTTTTGATAATCATACTCATAGCTTCCTCCTGAATCTCGCCGCAGCCGCGGCGCTGATGTGTTTTGTCATTCTGCGCAGCTCCATACTGCAGCTTTATCATAACACACAAAACACGACAGCTGTATGGCGTGTTTTCAGTAACCGTTCAGCGAATCGGACTTACTTTCATGAACCGCACGACTTATAATGCTTTACTCCAAACCGCCATACAAAATAACAGATAAGCAAAAATACAATAATTCCAAGCGGACAAAATGCCAGATACCAGCTGTGCGTTTTTCCCAGCAGAAACTGCAGGGGATAATATTGAATCAGGGTGTACGGAATAACATAGGTGCAGAACCGCAGGATTCCTTTTCCATAAATGTCTATGGGATATTTGCCATGTGATTTCGCTCCATAGGTAAGTACATTGATCAGCGAAGTATCTTCAATGGAAAAGAAGCAAAAGCTTGCCTCCAGCATGAACAGTCCTATAAACAATAACGTGCCCCCTATAATCATGGCAGCCATTGTCCAGACCGTCAGCAGGTTCCATGCTATCCGGCTGTGCCTGATTCCCAGCACCAGCGTAATCAGCGCGGTCAATAAAGGGCCGGTTCTCCCCACTTCAAATCTGCTTCCCATTACCTGAAGAATCAAACTGCGCGGTCGAAGCATCATCTGATCAAATTCTCCTTTTCTCACCATTCCTGAAAACGCCTTGAATCCGTTGCCGAACAGCTCCGCAAATGTGAAGGACATTTGAATGACGGAAAAACACAGCAAAACATCTCCATAGGTGTAGCCCTTTATCTGTGTAAAGCCGGAAAATAAGAATTTAATTGCAATCAGCTCACAAAATGCTATCATAAACCGCCCGATAATCATCAACGAAAAAGACAGCTTATATTGCATTGCGCTTTGTATACAGAGAGACGCATACTTCGTATACAATTTCAGATTTTCCTTGATCTTCATGGCCTCAGCCTCCTTGCAATACAATTCTTTTTTCCGCCTGCTTCCATATAACAATTCCCAGGAACATTAAGGTCACGAGCCAAAAAATTTGCTTTAATATGCACTGATATATTTCTCCGCCGGCAAGATCTCCGCTGTATATCCGAAACGGAACATTCTGCATATAGGCAAACGGAGACAGCTCTAATAAAAACAAATATTTTTTTGGAAAGAACGGCAGAGGGATAATATTCCCCGACAGAAAATCTACTGCTCCTGTCAGTACCATTCTCCAGCCCTGCGGCGAAATTGTAAAAAAGCACAGCATATAGACAAGCATACAAAATGTGACTGTTATCCCGAGCGCCAAAAATACGGTTAGCAGAAATAACAAAAAGGAAACACCATTCACCGGCAGAGTCATTCGATAGGTCTTCGGCATTAGAAATGCAAACAATAATACGGGGATACACCTCATAATTGCCTCCGCCATTCTTGCTCCAACCGTTCTTGAAAACCACATGGAATATATTGACAGCGGACGGCACAGCTCATACGCAATATCGCCGTTTGCTATCATTGCAAAAAGATCATTATCCACCGCCCAGGTGTTAAAAAGAGCCAGCAGCGCTTCTTTCAGCCATATATACAT
>CAMWWR010000174.1 GCA_947178045.1 uncultured Clostridia bacterium | reverse complement strand
GTATATGCTTGGCAGCGATAATGAGCCGGTCATGGTGCTTGATGGCAGGGATGGGGCGGACGATGAGCCGGATGGCAGACCGTGAACTGCCCGGAAATATCCCGGTGATACTCCCGCCCGGCCATAGCATTTCATTCGGGGAAGCACTGATTAAATCAGTGCATTCCTGGCTTGAGTTTCCCCATTTTACATTTCGGGTCAGAAAGAAGCAGTTCCCGTACACCCGAAATGTAAAATGTGGAAACTCAAGATTCCTGGGGCTTGACAAATGTTAAATCCATGCTATAATATATTACAAAATTATTACGCGAAGCCGGAATTGTTACATGGGCATGTAACAAATTCCGGCAGTGTTTTGCCGTTGCTTCGCCGCCGCGATACTGCAGGCTGGCCTGCAGTGCGTGATGAGCAGGGACGGAGCGGAAAGGTATGCGGCATCCGCAGAGGGTGCCGGGCATGGAAGGAGAGCCTGATATGAAAAATAAGAAGCTGTGGGCAATGCTGCTGGCGCTGTGTCTGTCGCTGAGCCTGGACAATATATCCGCCAGCGCGGCGGAGGACGTGGCCGGTGCGGCGCAGAAGGCGGAAGGTTCAGAGACCGTCGGGGCAGAAGCCGGACAGGAGGAGAACAGGAAGGAGCCGGAAGCCGATACGAATAAGGACGGGGCCGGGAACGTCACGGACGAGAACGCAGAGGATGCAGCCGCCGGGCAGGATGGCACGGCAGAGAAAGCCGGGAACGAGGATATCAAGAAAGAAGACACAGAAGCTTCCGAGAGCCGGAAGGAAGCGGCAGCCGGGAAGGATGCCGGAGTACAGGAAAACGGAGATGAGAACACCGCGGACGACGGCCCCCTTGCCGATGAGGCAGCCAATATCAGCAGCGTTCTGTTCAGTTCCATCTCGCGCTCGCTGAATGCGACAATTATGATGGAGCAGTCGAAGGAGCCGGCATATTCTGCGGAGGAGCTGATGTATCTCTCCTGCATTATCTACTGCGAGGCGGGCAATCAGAGCTTTACCGGAAAGGTGGGGGTCGCGAACGTTGTGATGAACCGCGCAAAGAGCAAGGTATTTGATCATGTGACCAACATCCGGGAGGCAATTTACGACTGTGAGCGCTGGGGACGCCAGTTCAGTCCGGTTTATGTAAAGGCGAACGGAAAATGGACGACGAAGGGCAGCACCTATGAAAAGGCCCTGAATATGTACAAAACCGGGAAGTATGCGAAGGACTGGCAGAAAACGCAGATGGAAGAATGCATCAAGGCTGCGGAGGCGGCGCTTGAGGGCAAGTATGTCCTGGAAGGCGATTATCTGTATTTCAATATGAATATCAGCAGCACAAAGAGCAAATGTAAAAAGAACGGCAAGCCGTGGCAGGTCATTGGTTGCCATATCTTCTACTGAGTGGGTCACGGACGGAGGAAAGCTCCTTCCGAAAGCAGGGCAGAATATCAAAAAACAGAAGCGTGCGCAGGAGCGTATCAACCGAGGGCGGTGCAGTCTCTGAAAGGAGAGGGCACCGCCCTTTTGCAGCGGACGGTCTATTTTGTCCCTTTACGAAAAGAAAATACTGTGCTATCATATAACCATATTTTGCAGGAGGACGATGCAGATGGACGAGAAACGGGAGGCATTGACGGAAAATACCGAAAACGGGGAAAAGGAAGCTGTTTCCAAAAATTTTATCGAACAGATTATTGACAGAGATATCGCGGAGGGGCGCTGCAGCCAGGTTGTGACCAGATTTCCTCCGGAGCCGAACGGATATCTTCATATCGGACATGCCAAGTCCATTCTTTTGAATTACGGACTGGCTCAGAAGTATGGCGGAAAATTTAATCTGCGATTTGATGATACAAATCCAACAAAGGAAAAAACAGAGTTTGTGGAATCCATTATCGAGGACGTAAAATGGGTCGGCGGCGATTTCGAAGACAGATTGTTCTTTGCCTCGAACTATTTCGGGCAGATGTACGAGGGCGCGGTCAGGCTGATCAAAAAGGGTAAGGCTTATGTGTGTGATCTGAGCGCGGAGGAGATCCGGGAATACCGCGGGACGCTCACCGAGCCGGGCAGGAACAGCCCGTACCGCGACCGCAGCATCGAGGAGAATCTCGATCTGTTCGAGCGGATGAAAAACGGGGAGTTCCCGGACGGCTCGAAGGTGCTGCGGGCAAAGATCGACATGGCCTCTCCGAACATTAACATGAGAGATCCGGTGATCTATCGCGTCGCGAGGCTGACGCATCACAATACGGGCGATGCGTGGTGCATTTATCCGATGTACGATTTTGCCCATCCGATCGAGGATGCTATCGAGGGCGTAACGCATTCGATCTGCACGCTCGAGTTTGAGGATCACAGACCGCTCTACGACTGGGTCGTCAGAGAGCTGGAATATGAAAATCCGCCGAAGCAGATCGAGTTTGCAAAGCAGTATCTGACCAATGTCGTCACCGGCAAGCGCTATATCAAAAAGCTTGTCGATGAGGGCGTTGTGGACGGCTGGGACGATCCGCGCCTGGTAACGATCAGCGCGCTGCGCAGAAGGGGCTTTACGCCGGAATCCATCCGCATGTTCATGGAGCTCTGCGGCGTGTCAAAGGCGAATAGCTCTGCGGACTATGCGATGCTGGAATACTGCATCCGCGAGGATCTGAAGCTGAAGCGTCCGCGCGTCATGGCGGTGCTCAATCCGGTTAAACTTGTCATCACGAACTACCCGGAGGGGCAGGTGGAATACCTTGAAGCGCAGAACAATCCGGAGAACGAGGAGATGGGCACACGGCAGATCCCGTTTTCCCGTGAGCTGTACATCGAGCGGGAGGATTTCATGATTGAGCCCCCGAAAAAATATTTCCGACTTTACCCGGGCAACGAGGTGCGCCTGATGAATGCCTACTTCGTGAAATGCACGGATTATGTGACGGACGAGCAGGGCAATGTGACGGAGATCCGCTGTACCTACGACCCGGAGACAAAGAGCGGGTCGGGCTTTAACGGACGGAAGGTAAAGGGAACGATCCACTGGGTATCCGCGGCGCACGCGGTTCCGGTCACCGCGCGGCTCTATGAGAACCTGATCGACGAGGAAAAGGGCGTGTACAATGAGGAGGACGGCTCGATGAACCTGAATCCGAATTCGATCACCGTGTGCGGGCAGTGCTATGTCGAGCCCGCCATCCAGGGGGCGAAGCCCTACGACAGCTTTCAGTTCCTGCGGAACGGCTTTTTCTGCGTCGATTATAAGGATACGACAGAGGAGCGCCTTGTGTTCAACCGGATCGCGTCGCTCAAGAGCGGTTATAAGCCGGAGGCGAAGTGACGGGCAGGCAGCGGAAAATCAGGAAGGAATCAACCCAAGAGGCATAAAATTATAGAAGGGAGAAGGGGTGGAGGGCCGCACAGGGGCGGCCGGAAGCGCTCCCGGCGATCGCAAATGCCGTTTTTGCGGCGGAATGAGAGGAATTATGGCAAATCTTTTTTCGGGGCTGTCGGCCCTGGGGCTGGGCAAGCTGACCAGCATGGATGTATACGAGAATGAGGAGAAGAAGGAGGAGAAGGACGCCGGCGACAAGGAGACAGCGCCGGAGGTTGTCGAGTCGGATTTCCTGTTTGAAAAATCCCATAATTGTCCGGTCTGCGACAAGGAGTTCAAGGCAAAGACGATCAAGACGGGAAAAATCAAGCTGATCGCGGCGGATTCGGACCTGCGCCCGAAGTATCAGTCCGTCGATTCGCTGAAATACGACGTGATCGCCTGCCCGCACTGCGGCTACGCGGCGCTGAACCGGTACTTCAACTACATGACATCGACGCAGGCGAAGCTGATCCGGCAGAATATTTCTGCCAGCTTTAAGGGGCTCGAGAAGGAAGGGGACATTGTCAGCTACGATGAGGCCATCATGAAGCATCGGCTGGCGCTTGCAAACACGGTCGTAAAGCACGCGAAATCAAGTGAGAAGGCGTACACCTGTCTGAAAACGGCCTGGCTGCTGCGCGGCAAGTCCGAAAACCTGCCGGAGGACACAAAGGATATCGCGAAGGTGCGCGCGGAGCTGGCCGCAGAGGAGAAGGAGTTTCTGGAGAATGCCTACAACGGATTTCTTGAGGCGTTTCCGAAGGAAATGTTTCCGATGTGCGGCATGGATGAGAATACGGTATCCTATTTGGTGGCCGATCTTGCCAGACGTATCGGAAAATATGAGGATGCCAGCCGCTGGGTAGCGAGAGTGCTCGCGTCCCGCAATGCGAACGACCGCATCAAGGAGAAGTCGAGGGAGCTTAAGGACCGCATCACGGAGGAAATGAAAGCAGAAGGATGAAGGAGCAGCTGTACACCATTCCGGTGAATGACGAATTTGATAAGGACTGCGAGTGCCCTGTCTGCGGGATGTACCGTTCCCTGCAGGAGGCTGCGGTCGATTTTACGATGGGCCCGAGCTATATGGAGGATGATATCCGCATGGAGACGAACCGGACCGGCTTCTGTGACAAGCATATCCGGCTCCTCTATCAGAACCAGAACCGGCTTGGGCTGGCGCTGATTCTGCTGACCCATACGGAGCAGGTCATAAAAAATGCAGAGAAGCTGGCAAAGGGCGGGAAGCCGGCCGGCGGGCTCTTCCGGAAGAAGGAGAGCTCCGGGGTCAGGGCATATATGGACAATCTGGACGCCTCCTGCTATATCTGCAACCGGATGGCCGGAATGTTCGAGCGCTATCTCGTGACCGTATTTTATCTGTACGAGCGCGACGAAGAATTTCGAAAAAAATTCTCGGCCTGCAAGGGCTTCTGCAACAGGCATTATGCGCTCCTGTATGAGATGGCGCCGTCCCAGCTGTCCGGCAAAAGCTGCGAGGAGTTCCTTTCGGAGCTGAACCGCGTGTATCTGGAAAATATGAAACGCGTACGGGATGATCTGGAGTGGTTCACGGATAAATTTGATTACCGCTATGTCAACGAGCCGTGGAAAAATTCGAAGGATGCGCTGCAGCGCACAATACAGAAGCTGAACTCCATCCCGGCGGACGAGGTGGACGGAACGAAAAAATAGCGCGCACAGCTGCATGAGAAATTATACCGCTTTGCGGCTACGGCCGGCGCGATACTCACGGCAGATTTCATCTGCAGTGAGCATACATACCGGTA